>DATKXE010000671.1:0-6390 GCA_035529195.1 Anaerolineales bacterium | reverse complement strand
GCAGTTGGAATTCACAAGCGTACCTGGCGATGGCAGCAGTTTTACAATCTGGCTGTCCTGCATACCAAATGAAAGCTAAACTTTATCAACTGTAAGGTGAATTTACGGGGGCCAGGCATCACATTTCCTGAAAATTCACTAATCCAGTACGTCCGAATCCCCAACATAATTCTTCCGATCCCCTGCATCTTTAGGTGATCTTTCGGGTGTTGTTAGGTTCCCGTAAGGACAAGGGGGAGCCTTAAGGTTATCCTGTGTTTACTTGGTGGATGCCTACTTTTTTGTTGCATCGCGATTGCATAACGACCGTTCAAACAGATTGTTCAACAAAAACTTGCTGGTGAATGCCATTTTTATTTTGATCTTGATTGTGTTCTACACGATCAGATCGAATATGTTACCTGAAAATATTGCAGGCTATGCCCAATATCAAGTATTAGTTGTCAGGCAATCAGATGCAATATGGGAACAGCGCCTTGCCTAATATACAAGTAGGCGAGCTTGGATTACCTCATAAATATTCAACAAGATTTGTGAATTGATTTGCATGCAGATCTCACCCTCGTTTTCAATACCTGTGATGATAGGTGTGTTGCTCGGATACTTGTTAGGGTTGGTGTCCCGAGGTTTGTGGAAATACCGGACCATGAAAGATGTATCCTCAGATTTTGCCCAATTCGACAAATCTCTCCTTTGTCTAATGCTTATCAGTGCATTCATCCTGGGTGTGTTTTTGACATATTTTTTCTTCATTTGAGAATAGGAGGCAAACTATGGCGAAAGAAATCGCGCTCTTCGAATACGAGGAAAGGAAGGATCTGTAGAGTGTGTCAGCCTTTCTGCATCAACCTGCGGAAAGGTTGGCACATTATCAGGTTATCTTGCGCAGTGGCGTTGAGGAACTCATTCTGGATATTCCGAATATTATTCTACTCGAGTTGAAGGTTGATGAGGAAAATGAAAAACCATTATTGTCCATCCCCCACAGTGCAAGGAATTAATTGGGACATCGGCAAACTTGTTTGATAGCTGCGGGAAGTGATGAATGATTAGCTTGTTGGACTTCGACCCTTGGTGGCGCTTTGGTATGGCACTCCTTATTGGGTCGCTACTCGGTCTGGAGCGCGAGTTTATTCAGCAAAAAGAAGATGCGCCGGATTTTGCAGGTATCCGTACCTTTGCGCTGATTGCCCTGTTAGGAGCAGTGGCAGCCTTCCTGACGGCTGATATGGGTGTGCTCCTTGCGGCCATGTCTTTCAGCGGGCTGATTCTGCTTGCCGTAGTGAGCTACATTGGTGATCTCATGCACCGCGGGAAGGGGGAAGGAATCACTACTGAGGTGGCAGCAATGTTGACATTCCTTTTCGGCGTGCTTGTGATGAGCGACAAATGGGAGGTTGCCATCGCTCTTTCGGTGATCACCGCGCTCTTGCTTTCGCTTAAAGGCAGACTCCATGATGTTATCCGTAGGATGAATTCGGACGACCTGTTCGTTACCCTCCAATTTGCGCTTGTGGCGGCAGTAATTTTACCCCTACTTCCAAACCGGGCTATCGATCCACTGGGCTTGCTAAATCCCTTTCAGGTCTGGTTAGTGGTCGTGTTTGTTTCCGCTATCGGTTTTAGTGGATATGTATTGATGAAAGTGTTAGGACCTACCCGTGGCATCAACCTGACCGGCGTGTTGGGCGGCCTCGTAAGCAGCACTGCGACGACGATAAGCTTCTCCACCCGCAGTCGTGAAACCCCGACCTTATCAGCTCACTATGCCCAGGGAGTGGTTCTGGCATCCAGTGTGATGGTTCCTCGTATGCTGCTGCTAGTACTTGTTATTTACCCACCGCTCCTGCGCACGGTAATTATTCCCTTCAGCGCAATGCTGATTGCCGGGTTGGTGGTTGTTTTTGTACTCCAACGGAAATTTAATAAAATCGAACTAGCTCCTGAGCAGGCCTTCACACTGGCTCACCCGCTCAAGCTCATGACAGCTATAAAATTTGGACTTTTGTTTGCGGTAGTGTTCGTCGTCGTCGAGTTAGCAAAGGACTCTTTCGGATCGGTTGGTGTGTATTTCACCAGTGCAATCGCCGGTCTTACGGATGTGAATGCCATCACACTAAGCTTGTCCCGCTTAGTGGAAGGCAATCAACTTAACCACCAGGTGGCAGGGATAGCAATTATCATTGCCGCGCTCACGAACACGATTGCCAAAGGAGCTATCGCCTATTTTGCTGGCTCCCATGAACTACGCCGCATGATTATCCCTGCTTTCATTGTTGTTGTGTTGGTCGGGGTAATTGGCACGGTGACAATGTTATTCGTTAACAATTAACGTGATAGGGTTCGCTCCGATGGAACTTAGAAGAAATGGACATTTGGCAGGTATTTCTGATGGGTTGGCAGAAATCCCAGACCATTAACTCCAAGGAGTGTCTTCCGACTACACACTCTGGAGATGAAATTCTATCTGTTCAGTAGCTAACCTGGATTATTGATGTTAATATCCGAGACCCTGATAGGAGTGCTGAGATAACCAAAAGAAGATGATAGTGTCCAGAGTATCTTACACAATGATGTCCTGATTTATTTCTTGATATTTGCTGCCTTCTCTCTGGGTGTATATGTGTCCATACTCTTGTTCGGTTTTGTACCTTGATGCTTAACAATTCTTCTATGAAAACATTAATTAATATTCGAGTAATTAAAGAGGCCTCACATTAAACATTGGTTTAAGACCTTTAGAGATTCTAGGATAGGTTTGCTCATAGTTATTGTGGGTCTGCTCATCATTGGCCTATTAGCTTTGGGTAGTAGCACTGTCTCAGGTGTTGTCAAAGTAGTGTCGATCTTTTTGGCGATACTCTTGTTAGGGTTGCCAGTTCTAGCCCTATGCTGGCTATTTTTCAAAATGGACTGTCCTAGTTCTGATGGGAAGTGATCTAAAGTGTACAAGGAGTTCATTGGATGATTGATCATCAGGGATCGCGACAACAGAATCCGGTAACCGCGGTAATTCCAGCTTACAACGAAGAGAAGCATATTGGTCAACTTCCGAATTTGCTTATTACGGTCAGCGCTGGTTAAGATGGAGTCTGTTCAAGTCTACACCCGACCTCGCCGCCACCCATTGGGGTGTAGATGTCGCCCTGATCCCTGCATGCAAGGCGTGAAAATTACAAGGTTCTTCATGTCCCTAGGCGTGTTATGCAGCCGGAGAAAATCAAGGGGATTTATGGATATTGGTCGCATATACAAATGTGGCTGGATATCGGACGATATCTGATAAGGCACCTAATGGGTAATAGAATGCTATTTGAAATGGATACATCTCCTCCGTACTTCACGATAAATATCGATATTCAGAATTTATGAGAAATAGCACGAAAGGGTCAACCTGAATCATGACAATACAACGAATCCGGATTTCAAAAAGATAATTATGGCTGCTTGGTATCGCAACACAACAGAAGAAACTCTGTTTTGCCTGGAAACAGATTCCGAACAGGGCTTAACCCAAGAAGAAGCACAGCGTCGCTTGGTCGAACATGGCCCGAATGAACTGATTGAACGCGGGATCAAGAATCCCTGGCGCATTTTATGGGAACAACTGATCGCCGTCATGGTGGTTATCCTGATCATCGCAGCCGTCATTTCGGCTTTTCTGGGAGACTTCCATGATGCCATCGCCATCTTGGTTATCGTTGTACTCAACGCGATACTCGGTTTCACCCAAGAAAATCGGGCAGAAAAGGCTATGGCAGCCCTAAAAAAACTTGTCGTCCCCACCGTAAAAGTCCGGCGCGAGGGGCATGTACTGGAGATTTCGGCCCGTGAGTTGGTTCCGGGCGACATCCTTATGCTTGAAGCCGGAAATGTGATCCCTGCTGATGCACGCCTGCTGGAGAGTGTGAACCTGCGCACCCAGGAAGCCGCCCTGACTGGCGAATCGGAGCCTGTGGAAAAAAGCCCCGCAGTACTATTAGGTGAACATCTTCCACTTGGCGACCGGCGCAATATGGCTCACATGGGTACGGAAGTGACCTACGGGCGAGGATTAGCCGTTGTCACCGAAACTGGGATGCACACCGAATTGGGGCATATTGCTGAGATGATCCAGATGGTGGAACGTGAGCCGACGCCCCTCCAACGGCGCCTGGAACAACTGGGACGCGGCCTAGCCATTATCTCCCTGGCAATTGTAACGATGGTCTTCGTGCTGGGCTTGCTCAGAGGCGAGGACGTCCGCTTGATGTTTCTCACTGCTATCAGCATGGCCGTCGCGGCGATTCCCGAAGGCCTCCCTGCCGTGGTCACGATTGCTCTGGCATTGGGCGCTCAGCGTATGCTCAAACGCCGGGCGCTGATCCGTAAGTTACCAGCCGTGGAGACTTTAGGCTCAGTCACAGTGATCTGCTCCGACAAAACTGGCACCCTGACCGAGAACCGTATGACCGTCACCGTTCTGGACGTGCTTGGTGAAACTCAATCTATTGATGCCCTAATGAGCAAAGGTACCCCGGTGTTGGATGTAGATCTGGCCTTTTTGAAGCAACCCAAGGTCCGCAGCCTGGGGCTGCTCGTCAAAGCCGCCACGTTATGCAATGATGCTGTCCTGGAAAGGAAGCAAAACGACGGCGATTATTACCAGGCTATTGGAGATCCCACCGAAGGAGCGCTGGTCGTGGCTGCTGCTCAACTGGGTATGCTCAAGTCAGACCTGGATATCCGCTGGCCGCGGGTTGCTGAAGTCCCCTTTACCTCCGAGCGCAAACGGATGACCACCATCCACCGCGTTGACGTCATCCCAAATCAGACTGATGCCCCCTGGCGAGAAGCGCCTTTCGTTGCCTTCGGCAAAGGAGCCGTGGACAGCTTGTTGGACATCACTACCCACGTCTGGTCTGACGACCGGGCTATCCCATTGACGGCCGAATTACGCCAGAGGATCCTGGCAGCTAACGACTCCCTGGCTCAGGACGGGCAGCGCGTGTTGGGGGTCGTCTTTCGGCCTTTATCCATACTGCCTGAAATTGTGGAGGAAGATGTACTGGAACGCGATGTGACCTTTATCGGTTTGATCGGTATGATAGACCCACCGCGGCAAGAAGTGAAAGAAGCAATTCAAACCTGCAAAACGGCAGGCATTCGTCCTGTCATGATCACTGGCGACCATCACTTGACTGCCCTGAATATCGCCCGAGAGTTGGATATCGCCACTGATGGTCGTGCCATGACAGGCCAGGACCTGGGCCAATTATCGGTGGAGGAATTAGAGCAGTTCGTCGAAGACATACCAGTCTATGCCAGAGTCTCGCCAGAGCACAAGCTGAAAATCGTCCAGGCGCTCCAAAACCGGGGGCACATCGTCGCCATGACTGGGGATGGAGTCAACGATGCTCCAGCCCTCAAAAAAGCCGACATCGGGGTAGCCATGGGTATCACCGGCACCGACGTCTCCAAAGAAGCTGCCGATATGGTGCTCCTGGATGACAACTTCGCCACTATTGTGTCCTCGGTGAGAGAGGGGCGGGTGATCTATGATAACATCCGCAAGTTCATCAAGTACACCCTGACCTCCAATTCGGGTGAAATCTGGGTCATGTTGCTAGCCCCATTCTTGGGGATGCCTTTGCCGCTGCTGCCCCTGCAGATCCTGTGGATTAACCTGATGACTGATGGGTTGCCCGGATTGGCGTTGACACAGGAACCAGCGGAGCGCGACACTATGCGCCGTCCGCCTCATCATCCCCAGGAGAATATCTTTGCCGGAGGAATGTTACGGCACATTCTCTGGATAGGCTTGCTGATGGGACTGGTTTCTCTGGGGGTTGGATGGTGGGCCTGGAGTGCTGACAAATCATATTGGCAAACCATGGTATTCACAACTCTGACTCTATCCCAAATGGGTCATGCGCTAGCAATTCGCTCCAGCCGGGATTCGTTGTTCAAAATTGGTTTGTTTTCGAACAAAGCCTTGCTAGGAGCTGTGTTGCTCACCTTTATCCTTCAATTGGCTGTTGTATACTTGCCTTTTATGCAGGATATATTCAAGACCGTGGCGCTTCCCCCCACTGCCCTGCTTATTAGCTTGGGATTGAGTACAGTGGTTTTCTGGGGCGTGGAATTTGAGAAGTTGTATTACCGACGAAGGAGAGGAACGTCAATGGTGCAGTGATTATCTTATAATAAATCAAAGGAAACTCGAGGCGCATAAAAATATCACATTGATCTGGAGCTATTTGATCCTTATTAGAAAATAGCGCTGGATTGTTGATCAAGATAAGGAAAAATAGTCATGAAACGTTTTAAGAACATTCTCGTCGTAATTCACCATGAATCCAGTAATGAAGCGCTCATCGAGCGGGCAGTAACCGTGGGCCAGAGAAACCA
>DATKXE010000670.1:0-5554 GCA_035529195.1 Anaerolineales bacterium | reverse complement strand
CCTCCAGGGGGTTCAAACTCTATCAATCACCAATTCAGAAGATACTCCATTAACATCAATCGCCGATCATAATATAATCGTCAATGCAGGTGAAGAGAAAAGTATCGCCGCGAGTAAAACCTATACCGGTCAATTAACAGCTATTGCAATGCTTGTCGCATATTTGAGTGCCGATCAAGACCGTATTTCTGAGCTAAACCAGCTCGGAAACTATCTTGAAAAAGCCCTCACCCAAATAACCGCCACTCAGATAATTGCAGAACGTTTTTATAAAAAAAATCACATCGCGATCATTGGTCGTGGATATAATTATTGCACAACAAAAGAAATTGCTCTCAAAATCAAAGAACTCTCCTATATGGTTGCTCAATCCTATTCAGCAGCGGATTTTCGTCATGGTCCTATTGCGATCTTAGAAAACTCATTCCCTGTTCTTGCCATTGCTATTAAGGGAAAAGCACTCAGTGATATGGAAACCCTTGTCAAAGAGGTCAGGTGGAAAGATTCCGATCTTGCCCTCATGACCAACGCCCCTTGGCTGGAGGAATTCTCCGAGACAACCATCCACTTGCCACAAGAAATGCCTGAGTGGTTATCCCCAATTGTTGGATCTATTCCAGGTCAGTTATTAGCACTCCATTTAGCCTTAGCCAAAGGGATTGATCCAGACAAACCCCGAGGTTTGAAGAAGGTAACCCTCACCTATTGAACATTGCTGAACTCGCAAGAATCGTAACCAATCTTTCTCCTCACTCAGCACGCCAAGGTGGCTCATTCGATGTGCTGTTCATACTTTCATGATTGTTTTTTGTGGTAATTTCTTCAGATGGAAGATGACGATCAATTTTGATTTATGATCCGAAGGCATCAAAGTAGTCCATGCCAGCCGGAAACAGGCTGTTTTGAATCAGGTAGCTCAGCAATTCAATGCCTCCTGGGTTGATACATTTGCTTTCTCAGCACACAGAAAGGAAGAAAGCGTTTGCTGCCTTGAAATTCTGGAAATTAATACTACTAACGATCATCATTTCATTCCCCACAACCAGCGAAGTGCTCTCGTTGCCCATCAAACTAAAATACACCATAATATGCTCGCATCTCACTTATCAAAGTCGCGATCGCTGCTTTCGTAACACCCAAAGCTGTGATGTATAATCCATCGAAAGTTAACCGCCATATCTAATCCATGAGGAGATGCCCGCATGTCCAGCGCTCAAAAAACCCACCTGCTTGATTTATTAGCTGAATCACATTCTTCAACTCAAGAAGTTCTGAAAAAAGTGGGTTTGGATTTGCAGGTTTATATGGACCCGGTCTGGCGGGTCAGGGATATTCTATGGCATATAGCAGTATGGGATCGACAGGCGACCAATTCAATCCTTGCCTTCGAGAATGGCGGCCAGTACGCCATTCAAGATTTTGATGAAGGGGTATTTAATGAGGCAGCTTTCAAGGAGGGGCGTGAATTTACACAGGATCAAGTTCTCGAAGAATCGAATCAAGCTCGCCTGGAATTTCAACATGCTGTGCAGAAATTTCCCCTTGATCAATTGGACTCACAGCTGCTTTTCCCCTGGGGAGATGAGCAGGGAGATGTCGCCAAGCTGGTCAAGTACATGATCGAACACGACAATGAGCACCGGGCTGAGATTATTGCGGCAGGAAAATTTTAAACATCATCAATTAAATCTATCAATCTTGGAGGATACCTATGGTCGAGAATTCACACCGGTTGGGTCAGGTGAAAATTACCCAGGTACAGCCATCTGGTTTGATCTTCGAAACACCCTCCGGTTATCTCTACGATCCCTCACGGAGGGTTGAAGTGCCGCGGATACACCTTTCTTCTCAGGGAATAGAGGGAGAAACCACCCTGGGTGAACGCTTGCTCGATATTCATCACGAGGTCCACCCGGAAACACACAATGATGGCCTCAATGCGATCTCGATTGGCTTCACTTCCCATTATTGTGCGATGCGCACCCTGTTCGGAGAACACATGCTTGATGGCACGGCCGGCGAGAATATCATCATCGACTGCGACCAGGAGATCTGGCTCCCTGATCTGGGGCAGAAGGTAGAATTCCAAAATCCTGATACTGGAAAAAATGTTTCCCTGGATGTGATCAAAATTGCGGCTCCATGTGATGAATTCAGCCATTTCGCAGCCAACAGCCAGGATGAACGTCTGGCAGCTGAAGATCTTAAGTCTATCCTTCAGTTCCTTGGAAATGGCCGCCGGGGTTTCTTATTGGCTTTGAGTGCGGGTCAAGAATCAGCTCAAGTTCAGCCCGGTGACCTGGTTTTCACGGTCGAATGATCAATTTAGAAAAATTTTCTGGATTTCAGCCAACATTCTGGACCCCCGCCAGAGCAATTCGCTCACCTCTATAAATACTCAGCTCCCGCCCCACCGGAGTGAGGTAGCGCTGCCTGTATTCATCTGCACCGGCTTGATCGATGAGATAAAAACCTTGTTTACCTAACCAAACATCCAGCTGCTCCTGCTCCAGACCAAATAACCAGGGCATGCCTCTTTTTGCCACCCGGTTCATAATGCGCTGATCGACCTCAGACCGGGAGGTACCATCGATTATTCCCACCTTGATATAGGTAAATGCCAGCTGGCTGCCTGTTGGTGCTTGAGCCACAAAGCCCATCACAGCTGTCACTGCTTCTTTCGAGATATACTGGGTAACCCCTTCCCAAATGAAAAAAGTCTGGATATCAGACCGGAATCCTGCTTTTTTCAATTTCAGACCCAGGTCCTGGTCTTCAAAATCACCCGCAACATAGCTGACGTTGGCAGGAATTTCGCCCAGGACCTTTTTCATGTGTTCCCGCTTCAACATTTGCGGGATAGGTAAATCTACCTCATAATAATGAGTATGTTCGATGCCTGGGATTCTGTAACCACGGGTATCATTCCCCGCTCCCATACAAACCACCTGCTGCTTCCCAGTTCGCAACCAATCTATGAGCGCATCGTCAATGAAACGCGTCCTGCAGAACAGCATTCCCGGCGTACCCATTCCGGATTTCTCAAGCAACGCCAGAATGAGCTTCCGAAACCCTGGCAGAAGCAATCCGCGATATAGAGGCGGCAGCAGGGAGTAGTCGAATTCAGCATCAAAAATTTTCTGTCCGGCAGGTTGAAAGGCTTCTGTCGCCCGGAGTGCCGTCGACAGGTTTAAACCAAGGTTGAAGCGAAACTTGCTCGTCCCGCTCACCGAATCCCTACCTTTGAGGATCCATGCTCAATATTTCAGCCTACCCAACTTACGGTATACTCTGTTTCACCGTCAGGCAGTTCTATTTGTGGGTCAAGAACATCCCAATATCCCATCAAGCCGAGCTCTATTACGGTCATTTCAAAATGGCTCATGGCTATCCCCATATCTATACGCTGCAAATCAGCCACCGTGGTCCATCTTGTTAGTAGATTATCGCGATAACCCGGCGTCCGCTTAAGGTAAAAATGCCACCGGTTAGATTCTTTGATCACCCGCCACGGTTGCCGGTTGGAAGCTGATGGCGCCAATCTTATCATCTCTAATGCGGTTCCATAACCATCCAACCCCTCGGATGGCAAAGGATTATTGAAGTTTGTCTCAAAGAACAGACGTGACCAGGGGAATCGGCGCTCAGTACCCTGCCTGCCCCTCAGCCAGCTTTCAATTCGCCGTGGTTTCTCGGCAATATATCCCACGGCTGAGACCGCAGGTACAATTTCATTGTCCTGGGCAGCGATTTTCCTGGCAAAGCTGCTTTTGGTAAAAGTTCCCCCCAACCAGCAGGTGCCCAGACCAAGTTCAGTTGCATACAGGACGATCTGCTCCAGAAGATAGCCAAAATCTTCAGGATTGAACTGATCCTGCGCCATCGCTCCAACCAGGTAGGCGCTTGCGCCCTGGATAAAACCATAGGTGCCCAGAGATTTAAGTCTTTTAGGATCTTGGTCGCTGGCTGCGACCAGCTCAAAGCGTGCTTCGTGATCCAGGGGACCACGCCGGGCAGCAACCGCGAATTGACTTAATCTTGATTGGATTTCACTCTCTAAAGGATCACGTCTATAAGTCCGGCAAGAAAACCGCTGCTGGATCAAATCTACCACCGGTTGCGTATATCGTACTTCTCTACTGTCCTGCTTTTGGTTATTCTCTACCATCACTTGATTTGTACCCCCGCTTTATCCTGACTTATCGTTTTCCAGATTAGGATCGCACCGCCAATTAGCAGTCCAGCAAAACTGCACCCGATGAACAGCCACTTAAGAGCGGTGAATACTCCTGCCATCCAATCAATAATTGGGGTAGGCAGTGGATAACGCCACATCACAGCTGAAGTAGAGATATTTTCCAGGTAATCCCCCACCATCCCCAGGACTGGCAATAGATTAATTTTTCGCCATTTGCTTTCCGCGGTTAGTGCTCGTCCATAAATCCAGCTGAGGCATGTCACCAGGAAAAAGGTATATACCAATGGCCAGATTAGATCAAAAGTAAACCGGGCTTGGATATAGTTCGCCCGACCTGATTTTCCATATCCCTCTGCCATACGGTAGAGATCGTTTGCTGAATAATAGATTGATAAATCCGGGGAATCAGTATCTCCACTTTGTGCCGCATCACCTGAAGATTGTCCCGGAAGTACCAAAGCAGTGAAAACAATAAAAATCAGCAACGCGCTGATTGTCACCCAACCGCTGAATACCCTGTACAACCAATTTGAGAGCTGATTCCACATATTCAAGACCTGGTCTTCATCCTCACAGTTTAATATATTTTATCCCGAAATAATTTCTACGCTGTGATTTTCTTTTAGTAATTTTCATTTTCCAGCTACTATCTAGTAGCTTTCTTCATCCCTAAATTAAAAGAAAAGTGGTGTGAAAGGGTTATCGAGCACCTTCCACACCACAATTTTAGATAGTTTGGATATTATTCAGCGTAACCAGGTACTTGATTGCGGTTGCCATAGAATCCGCCTGAGTAAGAGGCGACATCTGCAAGTATACCCAGGATCAGCCAAACCCAATCGAATCCAACAACACCACCTGGATAAACGATCAGGTACATCAAGACGGTCCACGGGATGAACGCCCAGGCCAGAAGTGTCAATAGCCAGTTATCAAAAGCAGCACCCACATAAACTGGCGTAATCAGCCACCACACAAGGATGCCCAAGCGAGGTCCAAAAAATACCAGGGTCGTAAGCATACAGCACATAGCATTCTCCTTTTCTTTAAACGATCAATTAAATAATAATACTGTAGGGCTTGTTTCTCAGTTCAATCTCCGATAGTCACCTCCTGCTTATCTGCGGTAATCGGTGGAATAATCTTCCGTATATGATAATCCAACTTATATATTGTGTCTGAAAAATTAGTTTTTGTCAACTTCAACGCGTTAGCTCATCTAAAATGTTACTGAAGTATCATCGTTAGGTCAAAAGAAAATGTTACTGAGGCTAACGATGTCCGAAACAGAACCGATGAATGTAGATGAGAGAAGGAAATATATTCACAAGATAAGGGGGAGGTACCGGAATGGTA
>DATKXE010000669.1:0-4961 GCA_035529195.1 Anaerolineales bacterium | reverse complement strand
TGGTTGCCCATCTGCATGGCGATTAAGAACCGAAATGGATCTTTGGAGACGACCATCCAGTGGGCGATGGGCATCATGTTCTCTCCGACAGTAAGAAAAGCCAGGTAGAGAGGGAAATACTGCGTATTGTAAGGAAGGGATGGGTTTGGTTGTTGGTTTGACAAAGGTATTTCTCCTCAAGATAAAACGACAAACAGGTTGGTTATATTTTACAGGATGAAGAGATTGTTGACAAAAAAATTGACCAGTTGTTAATTATTTACGCATGGCATATCAGGCAGAGCGCTTAACAAGAGGATCATGAATTCAAATATAATAATCTATTGGTGTGCATGAGTCTGTAAATGGAGATTAGATTTTGGTTCGAGTAATTTGATTGATGGAGGTGAGTACGATGAAAACAATCGGATTATTGGGAGGCATGTCTTGGGAGTCTTCAATTGAGTACTACCGCATCATCAACCAGGTAACGCGAGGTAAACTGGGTGGATTGCATTCTGCCAAATCTGTCATGGTTTCGGTCGATTTTGCACCAATTGAAGAGCTGCAGAGCCAAGATCGCTGGGAAGATGCTGCCGAGGAAATGATCGCCGGCGCCTTGCAGGTCCAGGCAGCCGGAGCAGATTTTTTACTGATCGCAACAAACACCATGCATAAGGTATACGCGTCGGTTCAGGCGGCGCTCGAGATTCCAATTTTACATATCGCGGACGCAACTGGGTTAAAGATCAAAGACTCTGGCTTGAAAAAAATTGGATTGCTGGGAACGATTTACACCATGGAGCAGGATTTTTATAAAGGACGACTGGAAGAGAAATTTGATATCCAGGTGCTTGTCCCAGATGAACCTGACCGGAAGCTGGTGAATGATGTGATTTTCGAAGAGCTGGTTTTAGGATTGATTGAGCCAGAAAGCCAGGAGCAGTACCAGCGGGTAATCAACAGCCTGGTTGATATGGGAGCGGAGGGAATTGTATTGGGCTGCACCGAGATCCCGCTGCTGGTTAATCCGCAGGTAGTCAGTGTCCCAATCTTTGATACGACTTATATACACGCTGTAATGGCAGTCGAAATCGCCCTGGGTGAGAGAATGCTTGACACATCGATGATTATCGATTAGAATAACATCGAAAGGTATCGATATGAAATCTGAATCAAGAGCCACCAGTTCAGTTGAGTTTGCCAAAGCCCTCGCTGATCCCACCCGGCAGGAGATCATGACCCTGATCTGCTGCAGAGAGTTGAATGTCGGGGATATTGTGGATGCAGTTGGAGTCAGACAACCCACGGTATCCCACCATCTGGCGATCTTGCGGAATGCTGGTCTGGTTACTTTACGCAATGAAGGCAAACATACTTATTACGCCCTTAACCAGGGTCGGGTAGCTGTGTGCTGTGGCAATCTGATCGAGGTGTTTGCTCCACAATCAGAGGCTGCAGATCTTATTTCTGACACGGGGACTGCAGATGTATGAGTCTATCTCAACCAGGATGAGTTTTTTTGTTAGAAAGCATAGACAATCATCGATATGATCTTGATAACTACCGCTGGTATCAACGTTTGACCTGTTGCGGTAACTCAAACACAGGCATCGATTTTAAAGACTTAAGGAGACAAAAATGACCACAAAAGAATCTATTCAAAATGAAGACAAGGTTGTCTTGAAAGTATTAAACTCCGACTCGCAATCCTGTTGTGGCAGCTCAGCTGTTGATTCAGTGATGCCAGAAACAGGTTCTGTCCATCATTATGTTCAGGAATTCTATGCTGAACGAGCCCGAAATTCAAATTCCTGCTGTGGTGATGCCTCTGATAACCAGCTGTATACAGCTGAAATGCTTGCAAATATGCCTGGTGATGTGGCTGGTTTTAGTTTAGGGTGTGGAGATCCGATTACGCTGGCCCAGCTTCAACCGAATGAGGTCGTGCTGGACCTCGGTTCAGGTGGCGGATTGGATTGCTTCCTGGCGAGTAAACAGGTGGGTGATGACGGATTTGTGATCGGTATCGATATGACCCCAGAGATGCTGGACCGCGCCCGAATTGCTGCCAAGAACATGGGTATTAATAATGTGGAATTTCGAGAAGGTTATTTAGAGCAAATGCCGGTTAGTGATGACCGCGTGGATGTGATCATTTCAAACTGCGTGATCAATCTCTCACCCGACAAGCCTCAGGTGTTCGCAGAGATGCTGCGCACGCTTAAACCCGGTGGGCGGGTATCCGTGTCCGATATCGTTACCCAGGGAGAAATCCCGGCCGCGGTGCGCAAAGATATGCAAGCCTGGGGTGCCTGCGTGGCGGGTGCGCTTGATATGGAGGACTATGTCGCTGGACTTGAGGCGGCAGGTTTTGAAGAAGTCAGCCTGCTCGCGAAGGCTGGCGATGGAGAATTGCTGGAAGGCATTCCACAAAGTAATATATTTTCCGCTTCGATCACAGCCCGAAAGCCAACTTACTCAGATAATGGATAATTTTCAGGAAATATTCTTAGGCAGGTGATATATGTACCCGCAAAATGAGGCAGTCAAGGTTTTCTTGAACGAACAAAGTGTTTCACGAATCAAGTTCTACAATTGGCAAAAATTAATCCAAGACTCAAGATCTAATCGACGGCTACCAGAGGTCAATGGTATTGCAGATTTGATGTCCTGGATAATCAGACTCAAGGATTTCAGATGGCTTGGATTTCCCGCCACTATTCGACGCCGTAATGGCATGGCCAGTAGTAACTGCCAATCATCAGCTGAATGTCAATCCTGCTGAATGTGGGTGGTATACTCGCCCGATGAGCATCCCGATCATCGAAACCCAACGATTAAGATTACGACCATTTGTACTCAATGATTCAATTGCTCTGCATAAAATTCTCAGGGTTGAGGGTGTGCTGCAGTATTTTCCCAGTCCAGATCCACCAGACCTGGAACGCGTTGAGAAGTTAGTTACGCGGCAAATCAGCCACTGGCAAGAACATGAATATGGATGGTGGGCGGTTGAACCCATCGGGAACAACGAGATTATCGGTTGGAGCGGATTACAGTATTTACCGGAAACCGATGAGATCGAGATTGGCTATTTATTGGCGAAACCTTATTGGGGAAGGGGATTGGCGACAGAAGGTGCCCGGGTAGGCCTGGATTACGGATTCAAGGTCTTAAATATTCCTTTGATCATCGGCATTGTACATCCAGAGAATTTCGCCTCCCAGAGTGTTCTTGAGAAAATCGGTCTCAAATTCCAGGGGCAAACCCAGTATTTCGGAATGGAGTGCTATAAGTATATTGTTGAAAAACCAGAAATTTTGACTTAATAGATAATTAATTTTGAGCGGGGGAAAAATTTTGTATGTGGGAAACTCTTTGGTGGTTGAACAAGAATATTATCGTCTTTCCGAAGGTAGTTCTGTCATTGGTCGGACAAATCCTGATCCTGGAACCGGAGGAGATGGAACCGAGGGGAAGAATCCTCGCAGGGAGTAAAAATCAATTGGGATTGCTGTGGTAAGATCCTGGAATTCACACAAGGGAGGTACTGTTGAATAAATCTACCGGGATCATGTCTGACAAAGTGTGTCTAATCACTGGAGCCACCTCGGGTATCGGGCAGGTAACTGCACTAGAATTAGCTAAAATGGGAAGCACTGTAGTAATAACCGCCCGAAATCAGACAAAAGCCGAGCAGGCGATCGAAAAGATTCGCTCAGAAGCAGGCAGTCGAAAAGTTGAAGGATTGGTGGCTGATCTATCCTCCCAGACTGAAGTTCGCTCACTGGCATCCGAATTCAAGCGGCACTATGACCGCCTGGATGTGTTGATCAACAATGCTGGGGCGATCTACATGCGCAGGACGGAGAGCTCTGACGGGATTGAAATGACATTTGCTGGGAATCACCTGGCTCCTTTTTTGTTGACCAACCTGCTTTTAGATATGCTCGAACGAAGTGCACCAGCCAGGATTATCAACGTTTCTTCTAATTCCCATGAGGGCCAGGTGATTGATTTCGATGATATCCAATGCCAGCATAGCTACCAGTTCATGCGGGCGTATGGCAAGTCAAAATTAGGTAATATTTTGTTTACATATGAGTTGGATCACCGCTTGGCAGGTAGCGGGGTAACTGTGAACGCTCTCCATCCAGGATTTGTTGGGACCAATATGGGTGCAAATAATGGTTAGATAGTGAGGCTGTTTTTGCCCTCGACGCGTTTATGGGCTATTAGTTCACAGGATGGTGCTGAAACCAGTATATACCTGGCCTCAGCACCGGAGGTTGAGCGTGTGAGTGGGGAATACTTTTATCAAAAACAATCTATACCGTCTTCTCAGTATTCACAGGATGAAGAAATTGCCAAGCGATTTTGGCAGGTAAGTGCTGAAATGACAGGGTTGAAAGCCTGAATTGTAGTTAAGAAATCGCTTTATTCCAGGTAACACGAACGATCCAGTAATCAATCGCCAGAACGATCACCAGCCATGCCAGGGGGATCAAGCCAGTACTGCGGATATTGCCTAACAAAGTCCAACCCAGGATGAAAAGAATAAGACTCAGCAAGATAATGGGGTAGAAGAGGCCGAGGAATACCGCAAGCCGCATACCAAAGATCGAACCTTTTGATTTCCGAATTTGAGCGATACTCAGATAGCCCAATATTGTTGAGGCGATGGGAGCAATGCTGCCAAGGGCGAGAAGTAGATAGCGCAGCGCAGCTGGCCATTGGGATGGTGAATAATTGGCTGGATCATTGCTGGAAGGAATGATAAATAAGAGTAATAATAAACCAAAGGGGAGCAGCAATACCCCACTTATCGCTAATCTTGAGATTCGCCGATCTGGTTCAGTTGATGAATTGTTCATATACAATGTCTGGTCGCCTCTTGCGCATAGCCATCTTCGAGATACGGACACGATTTCAAAGAGCAGATTTCTCCCCGTCGGGTACAATATTGAGGTATTCGGGGG
>DATKXE010000668.1:0-3839 GCA_035529195.1 Anaerolineales bacterium | reverse complement strand
GCTGCCATATTAGGTGCTTCGGCTGCAGGGGCACGAGCGATGACCGCCACCTCTGGCCCGGGATTAAGCTTGATGATGGAGAATATTGGCCTGGCAGTCATGCTCGAGATCCCTTGTGTGGTGGTGGATGTACAGCGGGGTTCCCCATCTACTGGCTTACCGACCATGCCAGGGCAATCGGATGTGATGCAGGCACGCTGGGGTTCTCATGGTGATTACGAGATCGTGGCATATAGTCCCTGGTCTGTTCAAGAGATGTTCGATCTGACTATCTTGGCATTCAATATAGCGGACCGCTACCGCACACCGGTACTGATGCTTTGTGATGAGGTCGTGGGGCACATGATCGAGCGCCTAGTAATCCCTACCCGTGAGCAAATTGAAATCTGGAGCAGGAAAAAACCTAAAGAATCAAGCAACGGACGTTATGATCCTTTTAAGGTTAGTGACCCAGACCTGGTGCCTCCTATGATGCATGCCGGGGAGGGCTACAAGGTGCATTTCACTGGATTAACGCATGATGTACATGGCTATCCTGATATGTCAGCCGAGACACACCATAATCTAGTCACGCGCCTGGTGAATAAAATCCAACACAACGCTGATCAAATTATCCGCACAGAAGGGTACTGGCTGGAGGATGCCGAAATAGTTGTGGTGGCCTACGGCTGCACCGCCAGATCGGCTCAACGTGCCGTGCGTGAAGCCCGGGAAAACGGGATACCCGTGGGGCTGCTGCGGCTGATCTCCATATGGCCTTTCCCAGAGAACCTGATGCGAGGCCTGGCGGAAAGAACAAAGACGATTATTATCGCAGAGATGAATCTAGGTCAGATCAGTCGCGAGATCCAGCGCGTGATTGGACGTCCGGTGCAGGGTGTCTTTCATGCCGGCGGTGAGATGATCCCACCCGATCCGATCCTGGAAGCAATACAGGAGGCAGCCAAGTGACAGGGGTCAGGATTGCCAGTGAACACCCGCTGGACACGATCATCCGTGCGGACCGCATGCCGCATATCTGGTGTCCCGGGTGTGGGATCGGGATAGTGATGAGGTGTTATGCGCAGGCGATCCTCGATTCAGGGATTCCAGAGGATCAACACGTGGTGATTTCCGGCATTGGATGTTCAGGCCGAGTTGCGGGGTATATGAATATCGACTCCTACCACACTACGCATGGCAGGGCGATTCCTTTTGCGGTGGGGATGAAGCTGGCCAAACCAGAATTGATGACCACTGTCTTCAGCGGCGATGGCGATTTGACAGCCATTGGTGGCAATCACTTGATCCATGCTGCCAGGCGTAATGTGGATGTGAATGTGATCTGTGTTAACAATTTTAATTACGGCATGACTGGTGGGCAGGTTGGACCAACCACGCCCAGAGGTGCCAAAGGAACAACGGCACCCTATGGCAATCCTGAATTACCCTTCAACTTACCCTATTTACTGGCTGCTTCCGGCGCGAATTTTGTGGCTCGCTGGACCACGATCCACGTTCGCCAGATCAGAGACGATATCCTGTATGCCTTTTCCCGCCCAGGGTTTACGTTTATCGAAGTCCTGGCACCATGTCCTGTAGGCTTTGGTAAATCGAACAATATTGAGGATGGTTTGGAGGAAATGGAGCTTTATCGCCAACGCTGTGTTTTAGTGCGCGATGGCGACGTTCGCCAGGATGATCTGAACATCGATCTGCGCGAGGAAAAACCGATCTATATTGGTCGGTTCGCAGATCAGGATCGTCCAGCATATAAACCAGTCAAGGTGGAGCCGCAATGAGACAGGAGATCCGCATCGCCGGTTTTGGAGGTCAGGGTGTTGTCCTGGCGGGGTATGTGCTGGGAAAAGCACTGGCGCTATATTCGGGACGGGAAGCAGTAATGACGCAATCTCATGGACCTGAAGCGCGTGGTGGGGCTTCCAGTGCTGACCTGGTGGTATCAACACAACCCATTGCGTATCCTTTTGTGCAGCAGCCGGATTACCTGGTGGCATTATCACAAGAGGCATATACAAAATTCCGACCTGCGATCAAAGCAGAGGCGCTGGTGCTGATCGATCAAGATTTGGTAAAACCCCAAGATGGCGATCAAATCTATGGCATTCCAGCTACTCAGCTGGCGGAAGATTTGGGGCGCCGGATTGTGACCAATGTTGTTATGCTGGGTTATGTAACAGCATTAACGGGCATCGTGACTCCGGAAGCGATGATCAAGGCGCTGGAGACAACGTTAAATTCGCGGGTTCTGGAGCTAAACATCAGCGCATTTAATGCAGGCCTGGAGCATCATGCCAGACATAAAGACATATTGGCACCTGAGAGGGAATCATGAGTGGTTCTGTGCTGGTCATAGGCGGAGGTATCGCTGGCATCCAGTCTGCTCTCGACCTTGCGGAAGCAGGAGCGCAGGTTTTCCTGGTTGAGAAAGAAGCCACGATTGGCGGTTTAATGGCGGTTCTGGATAAGAACTTTCCTACCTTGGATTGTTCGATTTGTATCGAAGCCCCGAAAATGTCTGAAGTTGACCTGCATCCAAATATCCAGATCATATCTCCGGCAGAAGTGGTTAAAGTCGATGGGCAGACGGGAGATTTTCAGGTTCAAATTCGGCGCGAGGCGCGTTTCGTAACCGATGAGTGTACCCGCTGTGGGGATTGTGCCACAGTTTGCCCAGTGGTGATGCCCAACGAGTATGACTCCGGTATGGCAGCCCGCAAAGCTATCTTCACCCCCATTCCACAATCAATTCCAGGTACATACCTGGTTGATATCGAGAACTGTCTGAATGATCCACCCAACTACCTGCCGTGCGATCGCTGTGTCCAAGTTTGCCCACCCAAGGCGATCGATTTTTTGATGCCAAGAGCGACCATTGAGACCATCGTCGTAAGCGCCATCATCCTGGCGATTGGTTACGACATGTTCGATCCTCGAAAAATGCCTGAGTATGGCTATGGAAAGCACCCGGACATCTTAACGGCTTTGGAGTTTGAACGTTTGGTAAATTCTGCCGGACCCACAGGAGGGGAGATCATCCGACCCTCGGATGGTGAGCACCCTGATAATATCCTGTTTGTTTTATGTGTTGGCTCACGTGATCATCGTTTCTACCACTATTGTTCCAGGTTCTGCTGCATGTATTCGATCAAACATGCGTACCAGGCTCTTGACCACGGCATAGAAGATGTGTCTGTGCTCTATATGGATGTGCGGGCATTTGGTAAGGGGTTTGACGGTTTTTGGAAGCGCACTGAGATCGAAGGGGCGAAATTTTTAAGGGGGCGTCCAGCTCGAATTTCCCCAAATGGAAATGGGAACATCCAGGTGTTGTATGAAGACACAGACCTTTCTACTCGCATGGAAACTGAATACGATATGGTTGTCCTGGCGAATGCGGTTGCCCCGCAAGAAGGCCTGGCGGAATTGGCGCAGCGTTTGAATATTGAAGTAGATGAAGACGGATTCATCCGGGCTGATGAAATTCAAGGTGGGTTGGTGATGACGACCCGTCCTGGGATCTATGTCGCGGGTTGCGTTTCTGGTCCGAAGGATATTCCCGATAGTGTATCCGAAGCCAGTGCAGCTGCTGCTCTGGCCTTAAGCCACTTGACCGAAAGACATTGGCCCGACCCAATTGAAGTAGCAGCTATCGAGGATATTGATATTCCTCGCGTCGGGGTGTTTATTTGTCATTGTGGGAATAATATCGCCGGGGTGGTGGATGTGGTGCAGGTGGTTGATTTTGCACGGGGATTGCCAGATGTGGTCTTCGCATCGCACCAGATGTTCTCATGTGCTGGAAATACTCAACAAGAGATCGAAGCAGCAATCAAACA
>DATKXE010000667.1:0-9209 GCA_035529195.1 Anaerolineales bacterium | reverse complement strand
AAATTCAGGGCACAGCCGACGAAAAAAGATGTCGGTTGCCCAATTTCTGAACCCGCATGGTCTTTACCAAGGTTAAATCCACACTTAATTAATCTTATTAACCCCGAAGGCACTAAATCAAAATCATTCATGGCATCAGGGAAATCGCCGATTGCGGTCGGATCCCCCATAACAACGAAGACATTCCGGATATCCAAAGCATGAGCAGCGAGTAAATCACCTTGAACACGCAGTAAATTGCGCCCCCGAGTTGGGAAGTGCAGAACAGTTTCAACATTGATTTCCCGCTGAATCAAGCTGCAAACTGCCCAGGGACTCATCCTCATCCTGGCCATTGGACTGTCTGCAATGTTGATCACATCCGCCCCACCTTCTGCCAGCAATGAAGCTCCAGCTAACAATTTGTGTGTTGATAAACCTCTTGGCGGATCCATTTCAACTGAGATTATGAATTCACCTGCTGAGAGCTTCTGAGATAATCGGGAGCCTTCTTCATCAACCAGGGGGGTGATCTCGCTCGTCTCAAATGAAATTCCCAATCCGTTCACTTGATCGTCATTTTGGGGATCATTTAATGCTGTTCGCATTTCGGCAATATGACTTGGGGTAGTGCCGCAGCAGCCACCAATTAAGCATGCACCAGCAGCGCGCAGTGCTTTACTGAAATTACCGAAATAATCAGGACTGGCCGGATACATGATCCTCCCACCTACTCGTTCTGGCCATCCAGCATTGGGCATTGCGGATAGCCGCGCCTCAGGTAATGTACGGTGCATTTGGTGCATGATGCGTAATATCTGGACTGGTCCACCTGAACAATTCACACCAATCACATCTGCACCACTTTGGTGGAGTACTTGTGCAACATGTGCTGGCGAATCGCCCAGCAGTGTCCGGTCATCCCGGGTAAACGTCATCGATGTAACGATAGGCAGGTCACATACCTGGCGAGCTGCTTTTACCGCTTCCTGCATCTCGATCAAATCAGTCATGGTTTCTAAAATCAATAGATCTACTCCCCCGGCACATAATGCCTGGATTTGTTCGATAAACACTTGGCGGGCATCGCTTACCTGGACACGCCCGAATGGAGCCAGTCGAACTCCCAAAGGACCAATATCTCCAGCCACGAGGATATCTTTCTTGGACGCGTCCACTGCTCCCTGAGCAATATCTACACCAGCTCGATTGATTTCCACCACCCGATCGCCCAAATCATGTTCAGAAAGCTTATAACGATTCGCACCAAAGGTGTTCGTCTGAATGACATCTGCTCCAGCCCCAATATACGCTTGGTGAATTTCCGCTACCAAGTCCGGGTTGGAGAGATTGAGTGCATCGAAGCATTGATCAAAACTGATGCCGCTCGCATTAAGCATGGTGCCCATAGCACCATCTGAAAGGATCGGCCGGTCTAAAATCCCCAGCAATTTGATAAATTTGTTATCGGGAGAAAGTATTTGCTTAATTTGTCCGGGTTCGGTCACTGACCGATCCTCATCAAGTTCCATTTTCTATCTCCCAGGGCGGAGTTCCACTGCCACCTTCCCCACGCAAAGAATCATTGATCTTTTCACCTAGTTCCGGATATACATCCCCCGCAGCTGCCAGCAAACCAAAGCACCCCGTGATCATCATATCGCCAAAGGGCACCGCGTAATAAGGTCGCAAAGTAGAATCTCTCATCATGCTGCGCCGAGGTCCAGTCACCGCAATCCCGAAATCTCCACCAGACATTGGTAAAGGTTCAGTAGCATAGATTAGTGCACCGTGTCCATGATCTTCGAAGATATCATCATGGGTTAAGCTCCCATCTGCCAAAGACAGCAATAATTGATCTAATTTTCGAAGATCGATCAGTCCAGTATGATGCTCAAAAACACCTTCGATTCCTTGCGGGCCTAACCGGAATGCGAGTGTGTGGAAATTGCCTACATTAGCCACCATAATCCGGTCTTTTTGTTTTACCCGAGCATCAAACGATGCACCCAGAACAGCTGCTGGTGCTGTATCCATCACCACTAAAGGTGTATCTAATCCTTTTGCAGAAGCTACGACAGCCTTTAATCGGGTCATTATCGCTGGCACATCTTCCCGGCGATAAGCGAAAGCACTCAATCGATTTTCTGCACGAATGCGGGAATCCAGATAATCAAACCGGAACTGGCGATCAGAATACCCGGGTGGAGAATCCCCATGATCAAACACTGCCACAGCGACAGCCGCCAGATCATCTAGAGATAATCCGAAGCCTATCAACGCACTGTGAATACGCTGATAGTCAAAATCCAGCAGTTCAATATGAGTGGTTGTCTTTGCTAATGCAAAAGCTTCGTCGTCGCTGACAATCTGAATCCCCATATTTTGGACCTCATCCAGGTCATCATTAAACGACCGAGCTGCATCCGGGGTGGCAAATACTGGTAAACCTGCCATTAAATGAGATTCTGCTGCCCAGTGGCTGGGGCCCCCACCCATGATGACACCGGTGAGGATCACCGCTTCCTTTCTGCGGGTTGCAGTCTGTAATTGTTGGCGCACCATCATCGTTGGCGACGGTACAACAAGCTTGAAACCATTTTCTAAATCTAAACGAGAATCGTACAGGAAGATATCCTGGGTTCCGGTTCCGATGTCAACAGTCAATATTTGCATGCTTCACAACCTAGTAGAATTATTTTGGGAATCATAGCACAAAGATCAGCCCCGAACATGATAATTAGGATATTCTTCAGTTATTTTGCTCGTTATTTTTTTACTTTCTATGGATTAAACATGATATAGGTAAATCATAAAAGTACGTAACTTTGAAACGCGGTATACTTCCTTCATTATGCTGCTTGAGGTATAACATGACCCTTAAATCAGAACAAAAACGGTGGGAAGAGGAAGTTCTATTACCTGCAAGAAAACGTTTTCCTGAGCGAAAAACTGAATTTCAAACCCCTTCTGGTATCCCAATCCCTGCGGTTCTTTCACCCGGTGAAGCGGATCAGGATTACTTGAAGAATCTTGGCTTCCCCGGTGAATATCCATTCACACGCGGAGTCCAACCAACTATGTTCCGTGGTCGGTTTTGGACCATGCGACAATACGCTGGTTACGCATCAGCCAAAGAATCAAATCAGCGCTACCAATACCTGCTCAAACAAGGTCAAACCGGACTTTCAGTCGCTTTCGACCTCCCTACCCAGATTGGTTACGATTCTGATGATGCTTTAGCACAAGGAGAAGTTGGTAAAGTCGGCGTCGCAATATCATCTCTTGAAGACATGGAAACTTTATTTCACGAGATACCGCTGGGAGAGGTATCGACAAGCATGACGATCAACGCCCCAGCCGCAATCATTCTCGCCATGTATGTGGCGGTAAGTAAAAAACAAGGCGTAGAAACCCACCGTCTGCGTGGAACAATCCAGAACGATATCCTGAAAGAGTACATCGCAAGGGGTACATACATTTATCCGCCTGTTCCTTCCATGCGCTTGATTACCGATGTTTTCTCATATTGCGAGAAAGAAATCCCGCATTGGAATACCATCAGCATATCTGGATACCACATTCGAGAAGCAGGATCCACCGCGGTTCAGGAAGTCGCCTTCACCATGGCCAACGCAATTGCATATGTCGAGTTTGCCAAAAAAGCTGGCCTCAATATCGATAATTTTGCCAAGCAACTATCATTTTTCTTCAATTCACACAACAATTTTCTGGAAGAAATTGCGAAGTTCCGAGCCGCGCGACGCATTTGGGCTCGTTTGATGTCAGAACGCTTTGCGGCCAAGGATCCCTCATCAATGAAACTGCGTTTTCACACCCAAACTGGTGGATCGACTCTAACTGCTCAACAGCCAGAAAACAATGCAGTCAGAGTTGCACTGCAAGCCCTGGCTGCAGTGTTGGGTGGTACCCAATCTCTGCACACCAACAGCATGGATGAAGCTTTATGGCTGCCTACTGAGAACGCAGTACGCCTGGCATTACGTACTCAGCAGATTATCGCATACGAATCAGGAGTAGCTGACAGTGCTGACCCGCTCGCAGGATCATATCTGGTTGAATACTTTACCGATCAGATTGAGCAGCGGGTCAACAAATACATTGAGCGCATCGACCAGATGGGCGGAGCATTGCCCGCAATCGAAAATGGGTATATCCAGAACGAGATTCAGGATGCTGCGTACTTTTTCCAGCGGGAAATTGAAACAGAAGACCAAATCGTTGTAGGAATGAACGCCTTTCAGGTCGAAGAAGAACTCGAACTCGAGCGCTTACGAGTAGATCCTCAAATTGAAGCTAACCAATGCAATAGATTGAGCGCTCTGCGTTCAAGCCGAGATCAAAATAGGGTATCTGAACTACTCGCTCGTTTAGAAAAAGCTGCGCACAGTGATGAAAATCTAATGCCCCTGTTTATCGAGTGTGTTGAAAATGATATATCTTTGGGTGAAGTATGTTTGGTATTGAGGCAGGTTTGGGGTGAATACCAACCGCCTTCTTGGGGATAAAGGAAAGGGATTAATGACACAGGCAAAGAAAATCCACCATGTGGCATTTGTCGTGGATAGCATCGAAGACTCGCTGTCCATATGGAATGTATTGGGGTTAAAAGTTGAAGCGATTAAAGATGTCCCGGAACAAGAATCGAGGGTGGCTTTTCTCCCACTTGGTGATTCCAAAATCGAATTAGTTGAGCCAATCACTGCCTCATCCGGGATTGCGCGTTACCTGGAAAAACGTGGTCCTGGCATGCACCACATATGCATTGAAGTTGAAGATATTCTTGGATTATTGGTAATATTGAATGAAAAAGGATTCAGACTGATAAATGCAACACCTCAGGTTGGTACCGATGGAAGAAAATGTGTATTTATCCACCCGGAAAGCACCAAAGGGGTCTTGGTAGAGCTGTATGAGCTGCCAGTCAAGAAACAATAATTTTGGTTTGATGAAATATTAATATCATCCAGTTATTTCCTCCGCAAGGTACTCATCCTCTTCAATAAAAATTCCTCCTGTAATCTCACGGTCGATCAGCCTTCGCTTTTGATCGAAAGTTAATTCAACTTCAATACGCTGGAAACATCCCTTTCTACCAACAATCGTCTTCCGGCTGTGAAATGACTGATCTTTTTTCCCATCATAGTCAACACTTAGATCGTGATGCAGATTAACCCGCACCCCGAGCGGTTCTTGACACCGGTCGCAGCGCACAAAAACCCAATAACCAGCCTCATCAACACTACTTTGTGAACTGAAATAATCTGAAAACCTCTTAAATAAACTCATCGTTTTGCCTTTAATTCCGATATTCTATGCTCAAATTTCCCAGACAAATGAACCGTGCCTTGATAGGTTTTCTCAGAACGATCTACATACCATTCGTTTAGTGCTTTGTGATCATTTTCTATGCAGCTGCACCATGCATATACAAAATGTTCAGGATTTCTCCAATCCTATGATGAATTCACACGCAGAGTTACGCTTTGCAATGATTTATTCCTCCTCAACGGATTTTTATATTTTTCATCTGGAGACAAAACACCATTTTTATACTAATTAGTTTATCACCTCAGCAGTCCAATTAAATTACCATATTTTCGAATTACCATTAACCATCAATACCACTCAATAAAAGACAATCGAAACAGTCCACTGGTAATCTCAAAAGCCTGGTGTGTGAGCTGAACAATCTATGTATTGATGACATTATCCAATTCCGATTACCTCAACAGAAACACTATAAATCCTGAGTCCCCCGACTTCTTATCATCTAGATATTAATCTGACTGTTAAGGATCTTCATGTGCTTAGATGGGATGAAATTTTGCAGCCGATTATCCTCCACTGGTATAATAAAGGATTGCCTTGTAAACAAATGCAAACTATAGAACTATTGTGCTATAATCCAAACAACTAAACAATATTAAATTTTCTGAGAAATGAGAATGTCTTCAAAATCAATACTCGTAGCCGGCGCTCGGGAACACAACCTTAAAAACATAACGGTTGAAATCCCCCGTGATAAGTTTGTTGTCATTACAGGTCTTTCTGGATCAGGCAAATCCTCCTTGGCATTTGACACGATATTTGCTGAAGGGCAAAGAAGGTATGTAGAATCGCTATCTTCATATGCCCGGCAATTTCTCGGACAAATGGACAAACCAGATGTAGATTATATTGAGGGGCTCTCTCCTGCTGTATCGATCGATCAGAAAGGCGTTTCCCACAATCCGCGCTCCACAGTAGGCACTGTGACTGAGATCTACGATTACCTGCGTTTGTTATTCGCCAGAGTTGGTATCCCTCATTGCCCAATCTGTGGGCGAGAAGTAGAGCGCCAATCTGCACAGGAAATCGTTGATGCTGTCGAGAAATTACCGGAGAAATCACGCTTGCTGATCCTTGCGCCAGTTATACGAGGGCGCAAAGGTACCCATCAGGCAGTGTTAGATGAAATTCGGAAATCTGGATTTGTTCGCGCGCGTGTCGATGGGGAAATCAGTGAACTTGACCAAGACATTTCACTGGATCGTTATAAGAACCACAATATCGAAGCCGTCGTGGACCGGCTGATCCTACGGGAATCAGATCAATCAGAACAATCCGAAGGCTTCCGTACCCGATTGACCGATTCGATCGAAACTGCGCTTAAATTCGGTGACGGCTACTTGATCATCCAAGATATTACCAATGAGAAAAATCCAAATGAAATGTACTTCTCTGAACACTTTGCTTGCCCAGAACATGGGGTTAGCCTACCAGAGATAGAACCACGCACCTTCTCGTTCAACACCCCACACGGCGCCTGCCCTGATTGCCAGGGTTTGGGCGGAAAATTAGAAATCGACCCTGAGCTACTTATCCCCGATCAAGAAGCATCCTTGAGGGATGGTGCTATTGCGGTGTCTGAATGGAGCGGGCCCCGAGAGGAGGGAGGCTATTATTGGCAGACGTTGGAAGCGGCTGCAAACGAATACAAAATCGATCTCGATTCTCCGGTCAGGTCAATACCTGCAGATAAGCTGAATATTATCCTTCATGGGACCAATGGTGAAGAAGTCACTGTACGTTATAAAAACCGGAATGGACGCCAGGCGACTTTCCGCACTCCATTTGAAGGTGTGATCAATAATTTGCACCGCAGGTACACCGAAACCAATTCAGAATACATGCGCAGCAAGATCTCAGAATTCATGAGTGAGCATACCTGTACGACCTGCCACGGTGCCCGCTTGCGTCCTGAAGCCATGGCGATTACTGTTGATGGTAAAAACATCATCAGCGTGACAAAAAAACCTGTCCAACAAACACTGAATTGGATTAATCACCTCAGTGGAAAAAAATCCCCTTTTTCAGATCGTGATCGAGCAATTGCCTCCAGGATTCTGAAAGAGATCATTGACCGGCTTGGATTTTTGGTAGATGTTGGTCTCGACTACCTTACTCTGGATCGCACAGCAGCTACATTATCTGGTGGTGAAGCGCAGCGTATACGCCTGGCCACCCAAATTGGTTCCCGCCTGATGGGCGTGCTTTATGTGCTCGATGAACCGTCTATTGGTTTGCACCCACGCGACAATGCCCGTCTGCTCACCACGCTTGAAGGTCTGCGAGATATAGGTAATACTGTCCTGGTTGTGGAACATGATGAGGGCACAATTCGACGTGCTGATTGGATCGTCGATTTAGGACCTGGAGCCGGGGAACAGGGTGGTGAAGTTGTCGCTGAAGGTCCGATTGACGAGATCATCAAATCAAAGAAATCTATCACAGCGGCATATCTGACGGGTAGAGAAAAAATACCGATCCCAGAATCCCGCCGCCAGGGGAATGGAAAACTGCTGTCTGTGATCGGTGCTCGCCAAAACAATCTAAAAAATATTGATGTTCACCTCCCCCTTGGTAAATTGGTCTGCATTACAGGCGTTTCAGGTTCGGGGAAATCGAGCTTGATGGTGGAAGTTTTATACAAAGCGCTTGCGAGACAGCTCAATCGGTCACGTATCCAACCTGGAGATTATGATCACCTGGAAGGAGTCGAGAACCTGGATAAGATCATCAATATCGATCAATCACCGATCGGTCGCACTCCGCGTTCAAATCCCGGTACTTACACAGGATTATTTGACCAAATTCGCAGTTTATTTGCAGAATTACCGGAAAGCAAAATTCGCGGTTATAAGATGGGAAGATTCTCCTTCAATGTACGCGGTGGACGTTGTGAAGCCTGCCAGGGTCAAGGCCAGCTACGGATCGAGATGCAGTTTCTGCCCGATGTTTATGTTCCTTGCGATGTCTGCCACGGATCACGTTATAACCGCGAAACCCTTCAGGTGCGATTTAAGGAGTTCAATATCGCCGACGTGCTTGATATGACTGTTGATACTGCCGCTGAGGTGTTCAGTGCCTTTCCAAAAATGATCAATAAATTAACAACCTTGCAAGATGTTGGTCTGGGATATGTCCGCATCGGCCAACCTGCTACTACCCTCTCTGGTGGGGAAGCTCAACGTGTCAAGTTGTCTCGCGAGCTATCAAAACGCTCGACAGGCAGCACATTATATGTCTTGGACGAACCTTCCGTTGGTCTTCATGCAGCCGATGTCCATAAACTGATCGAGGTTCTCCACCGCCTGGTAGATAGTGGGAACAGTGTGGTGATCATTGAGCATAACCTGGATATCATCAAGGTTGCAGATTATATAATCGATTTAGGACCTGAAGGTGGCGATGGTGGGGGTGAGATCGTCGCATTAGGTACTCCAGAAGAGGTTTGCAGTATAGCTGAATCATATACTGGTCAATACCTGAGTCAATTCTGTATGTGATATCCTCCAGCCTCTTGGTTTAATATTGATAAAGGTATTACCCCAGGACCAATTCGTTTGATCCTTGACAATTCCAATCGTATCTCTTAGAATTATTTCGATTATTATCGAATTAATTCTACAAGAGAAACAATGGATACCATTTCCCCTTCCCAAGACCTCAACAATTTATATGAAGCGATACTTGATTCCAAACGATTAGCTCTAAGCGTGTATCTCTCCCTGAGAGAGTATTCTGTCTTGGAGTTAGCCAGGATAGCTGACATGAAACCTAAAGATATCCAACGACATCTAGAAGTACTTGAATGCGCCAGACTGGTGAATGTTTTAGATCGCGGCGGGAAAAAGGGATATCGATTCAATCCCAGGCATCTTGAA
>DATKXE010000666.1:0-3885 GCA_035529195.1 Anaerolineales bacterium | reverse complement strand
ATCGGTGACCGATTAGTTGGGGATGATCAACCGACATATATCATCGCGGAAATTGGCGTTAATCACAATGGCATCCTGCCTTTAGCCATAGAGTTGATCGATGCAGCTGCATCTGCGGGTGCGGATGCCGTCAAATTCCAGAAGCGGGACCTGAACCAGCTATATGCTCAAAAATACCTTGAAAATGCGAATTCTGGTGAAAAGACACTGCGTTACCTGCTACCGATTTTACAGCGTGTTGAGCTTCCAGATGAAGCCTATTTTGAAATCGTCGATTATTGCAAGCAGAAAGAAATCACCTTTTTGTGCTCCGCTTTCGATGATAAGAGTGCGGATTTTGTAGAGCAACTCGGCGTCCCCGCTTTCAAAGTTGCCTCAGCTGATTTGACAAATTTGCCTTTGCTGGATCACCTGGTTGCAAAAGGAAAGCCGCTCATCATATCCACCGGCATGTCGCACATGAACGAAGTAGAGTTCAGCGTCAATTATTTACATGAACAGAAAGCTGATTTTGTTCTTTTGCACTGCAACAGCACATACCCAGCCTCATTTGAGGATATAAACCTGCGCTTCATGGATCGCCTACGCCAATTTGGAGTCCCTGTTGGATATTCAGGACATGAGCGCGGGATCGCGATTTCGACGGTTGCTTCTGCTTTGGGTGCCGCGATCATCGAACGACATATCACGCTCGATCGCACTATGGATGGACCAGATCATGCCGCCAGTTTAGAGCCGCAGGGGTTCAGCAAAATGGTTCGTGATATCCAGCAGGTTTATTCTGCTCTTGGAACTGGCGAGGAAAAATTTATCTCCCGCGGGGAGATACTCAACCGGGAGGTATTAGGAAAAAGCTTGTTGGCGACTCGCAGACTTGAACCCGGTGAGGTGATCTCTGCCGATATGGTGACTGTCAAAGGACCTGCACTTGGCCTTTCTCCCCAAAGATATCCAGAATTAATTGGGCGCACGGTCCATCGAGTGATTGAGGCGGAGGATCCATTCACAGATCGAGACTTAGGGTTAAATATTGATCTGGATGTCGCTCATACCTTGCCCTTGGAGTGGGGTTTTACGGTGCGTTTTCGGGATTTTGAAGATTCGTTGAAATACCAGCCACAATTGCTCGAATTTCATTTTACTGACCAGGATTTGGATGAGCATTATCCTGGTAGGGATCACGACATTAATTTAGTAGTTCATGCCCCTGAATTCTTTGAGCGGACATTAGTTGATTTATGCACTACGGATCATCGGCAGCGTGATCAATCTGTAGCCTTAATCCAAAAAACGGTAAATCTGACCCGTGAGATGGCACCGCATTTCAAAGGTAAACCGAAGGTAATTGTTCATACGGGTGGTATGAGTCTGGATAACCCCATTGAAAACAGGGAGATATTATACGAGAATCTGCGATCCTCGGTAGAAGAGTTGGATTTTGATGGTTTAGAGCTGCTGTTGGAAAATCTACCTCCGCATCCATGGTATTTTGGAGGTCAATGGCTGACCAACGCATTCATGGATGCCTACGAAATAAGAGATTTCATCAAACCATTAGGTTTGGATATGTGTTTTGATACCTCTCATGCCAAGCTTTATTGTAATTGGGCACACGTAGATTTTTATGAGCAGGTGGAGGTTTTGCTGCCCTACATCCGTCATCTGCATTTATCGGATGGTGCTGGTTTGGATGGCGAAGGCTTGCAGATTGGGGAAGGCACCATTGAATGGGTGAGATTCTTTGAAATCATTGGTGCTGGCCGATCAAATGGCTACCGGGGAAGCATGATTCCTGAGATATGGCGGGGTCACCAACGTGGCAATGAAGGTTTTTTGATCGCCATTAAGCGTTTATCCGAGGCATATTTTGAAGCAGAGAAGAAAATTAATGGTTGATGGTTAAAAAAGTAAATGGATCAGCCTAATCTCTGGAAGCGTTTAGAAAACAAACAAGCGGATTGGAAGCGAGATTATCGCTTGTTCCAGCTCACCCGCCAAATAACCAATAATACCCAGCCAAATCCTGATAAACCTACCGTTGCATTTTTTGTTGCCTCGACACGCATAACTGGGATCAGCTTAAATGCGGCATTTTCTTTCCTGGCAGCTTGCGGATTGCAGGTGGCAGATATACCGGTTGTATATTTTGGGTGCCAGGCTGGCATGAGTCGTTGTGTAATGGGAACCCAGAGTCGAGATCCTTCCCAGCCGCCACCATGCACGGCTTGTATCTCACAATCCCGGCGCTTATTTGCCCATGCTCCGACAATTGATTTTTCTTACCGCGAGGATGAGCTCTTGAAGCAGGCGATCGATCAATTAACGGTACCTGAGCTAAGTCAATTCGCATACCCGGCCACACCCGAAATGGGCAATGTCGGGGGGGATGTCCCCTTAGGTTCTCTTGTCTTGCCTTCTATTCGGTGGGTAAACCGCTTGCACAACTTACTGGATGATGGAAATACCAGGTTCTTGTTCCGTGAATTTATCCAATCTGCGTGGCGGGTGGCCACCGAATTTATCCGCTTTCTCAATCAGGTAGACCCCCAGATTGTCGTTGTTTTCAATGGTGTCCTCTTCCCAGAAGCAACAGTGCGCTGGTTTGCCCAACAACGCGGATTGCGAGTCATCTCGCATGAGGTTGGATTTAAGCCTTTTTCGGCTTTCTTCACAGATCAGGAGGCAACAGCATACCCCATTGAGATTCCAGCAAATTACCAACTTTCAGAAGAAGAAAATTTCGCATTGGATCAATATTTAGAGCAGCGTTTTCAAGGCAAATTCACCATGGCTGGGATCCAGTTTTGGCCAGAAATTCGTCAAACGGATGCTGATTTCAACCAGAAAGCGAAACAGTATGATCAAATCGTACCCGTATTCACCAACGTGATCTTTGATACAAGTCAAATTCATGCCAATACGGTTTTTGAAACGATGTTTGAATGGTTGGACTTGGTCCTGGAGGTAATCAACAACCATCCAGAGACGCTCTTTGTGATTCGCGCTCACCCAGATGAGCTGCGTGCCGGCAAGAAAAGCCAGGAGAGCGTGCCGATGTGGGTCGAGGAAAATCGAGTTAATGAATTAGATAACGTCATTTTCATTGCTCCTAACGAGTACCTTAGCTCTTATGATTTAATCCAGCGTTCGAATATTGTCCTGGTTTATAACTCATCGATTGGTCTGGAGGCTTCCCTGATGGGGAAAGCTGTAATCTGTGGAGGAAAGTCTCGCTTTACTGAATACGAAACCGTATATTTCCCCAATACTCCAGAAGAGTACCAGGAGCGAGTCGAGGAATTATTAGGGATGAAGGGTTCAAGTGAAGCTTCCAACCAGCATCAGGCTAACGCTAGACGATTTATGTATTTCCAATTATTCAAAGCTTCAATACCCTTTGATGAATTCCTGGAGGAGCATACACAGCCTGGTTATGTGCGTATAAAACCCCTCAGCTGGCGTCAATTTCGGACGGAAAACTCAGCGACTATGAAGACTCTAGTGGAGGGTATCATCCACCAAAAACCTTTCCTAATGGGGGATTCGAACAGCCATGGATGAAAAAATAGAGCTGCTCTCAGTCTCTTTACTGGAAAGCGAAGGCGAGAAGATCAGCGAGCTTAAAGATCTGGCAGGTCGCCTGAAACTTGAATTTGGTTGGCATTATCTGCTTGATATCTCCTGGATCATTCGCCAGATTGAGGTAACAGCCGGTAAGAGGATTATTGATGCTGGAGCAGGGACTGGAGTGATCCAGTGGTACCTTGCGGAGAGTGGTGCCACTGTGATCAGCATCGATCGGGCAAATAGGGCTAATTTACCACTTAAGTTCCGACGGCGATTTAGAGTTGAAGGATTACGCTCTCATGATCTATCTTCTACAGT
>DATKXE010000665.1:0-9196 GCA_035529195.1 Anaerolineales bacterium | reverse complement strand
CCAAGCAACAAAACGTTTAACAAAATCATTATGTGTTTCCTTTAGCAAGCTGATCTATTTCATTTCGGTAAATATATAAATTTCTTCATTGAGCTACAATGCATGCTCGTCAACTAAATTAAGATCCAGTTTGGTGTTTATTATAAATGCCTAAATTTAACAACAATAATATATTAGTTTAATCTAATGATGCTAAAGATAGATAAGCACTCAATATTACACGATTTTTCAACGGTTCGAAACCTTTCACGCAATCCATATTCCACTTTAGCAAAGAAAAATCTTCTCACAATTGGATTCTAATTCAAGTGGACTTTTTTATCTTGCTTCGCAGATTGCTTTGCCGCGATTGCTAGCTCCAATGCCCGTACTCCATCCAATAATGAGCAGAAAGATTCTTCTTTATCCTGAATAAGGGATATAAAATGGCACATCTCAGTTAGGAACATGTCATTTCTTTCGAAATTTTCCAGGAGAGGAATTGTACGCCACTCATAGCCTTCGCTGTTAAACAGCTTTACTCCTCCATGAGCATACTCCCAAATGAGTGTTCCTTCAGTACCAATCAATTTAAGATAGTGGTTAGGCGGTTGTTGATTGTAATCAAGATGGACGCTTCCCAATACTCCGCTCGAGAATCGCAATCCTATTTCAGCAGTATCTTCAATTTTCAGATCTAAGTCTCCCAGGGTTCCAGAGAACGCCCAAACTTCAGAAACATCTCCGAACAACCAGCGCAGATAATCAAGCGGGTGAGAAAGCGTTAATATCACCCCACCTCCAAGGTCGGCTCTGGCGCTGTAACTTAGATGGTAATCTTCCCAGGGATGCCATCCTGGCAAATATTCTCCCCAATGGGCCCGTACTGATAACGGTCGCCCAATTACCCCATCCATTAGTAAATCTTTCACTTTCTGTAAACCAGGATGGAAACGATATTGGTATCCAACTAATACTTTCCCATCACCAATCTCAACTGATTGACATAGCTCATCAACTCTATCCATGGAGTGAGAAATTGGTTTTTCCAGAAGAAGATGGCAGCCGGCAAGAGCCGCGGGGATAGCAACCTCAAGGTGAAGCGAAGTTGGATTTGAGACAATGACTGCATCTGGTTTATGAGATAAAGCTTCTTCAAGACGTGTTTCGGTAGGATAGCTGGTGAGATCATCATCGGGCAGTGTACTGCGATGTGTCCGTAAGAGAATGATATCCCTTTCTCCAAGATTGATTAGGTTGCGCATGTGACGGCGACCGATGGAACCCATCCCAACTATGAGAAATTTCATCTACTTCTGAGTAATTTACTAAAGATTGTTTTTATCACCTTATCACCATTGAAATCGTGGTCGATCAGAGAAACATCTAACCAAGTGGATGATGTTTGAAAGAATAACCATTCAATTTGTTGAGTTTCTCAATTGATAGATTTGAAAAATCCCATAAGTAGCGACTTGCTCGTAATCCTCAGCGATCGCCCTTTCGTAATTGGGGAATTCTTTGAGTAGATTCTCAGTACCAGGAGTGCCAGCCAAACTCAAAACAATAATCTTAATATCATTATTACTTAACCCCTCAACTATCATCTCATCGATTAAAGATCGATTTGTATTATTAAAAGTCAATCCCTTATGAAACCAAAGGAGCGGCTGGGGAGAAGGATTACCGAGAATACCATAGAAGAAAGCATACTCAGGGAACACAATGAATTGCTCGCCAGTATCCAATAAATATTGGTAGACTCCCTCAATATCTTCTGCTTCAACAATTTGCCCTTGAATATTTTGCGGCCCCCATCGGACCCACTCCATGCCTGGGATATCTAAAGACTCATTGAAATCAGCATTGGCAAAGTAATCATGAACAACTCGGGATGTTGATACCTTGATGCCCACAAGGAACATAACACCTGAAATCAGGATCACACCTAAATTATAGGATTTCAACACACCTTGCTCAGATAACATAGGGGTATCTTTAGTGAGTAATTTTTTAAACCAATTGAACAATGGAATTATCAGAGGTTGAAAAAATGCAAAGGTAAGACCCATTATTAGGCCAATCAACCCCAAATAATTTTCAGCCTGGTTGCGAGCAGAGAGGATTGATAGTTGTTGAGTGATAATCAGACTAATAGAAATCACTGCAGCAAAGATTGACTTGCGAGCATCCGGGGTAATTTTACGAAATATAATAATGGCAACATTCATCAGAATGAGAACCAGAGAGATGAATGAAATATAAATGGAGGTTGAATACCTTTGAATCATCCGACCAATATTAAAAAGCCTTCTAAGTCCTAGATCGGAAGGGATTTCAAGAACGTAAAATCTGAAAAGATCGAATGTGTTTGATGAATATAAGTAGAATCCGAAAATAATTATCGGGAGAAGGAAACCCGCAAGGATAAAGAGTATTGATAATAATGCTTCTCGAGTATTCCGCCAGGTCATAAAGAACACGAATACAATAGGCAGTAATAAAAATAATCCAATATTTTGTTTGCTGAGGATTGCTAGCGCGAAACTCCCGCCAGCAACAATCAGAAGAGACCTTTTTTGTAATTCTCGTTTAGTTATCGAAGATTCTAGAATGCCCCACATCGAACCAAGCCCGAAAAGTAATGCAGTTTGTTCCATATATACTGTACCAAAAGGTGGATAGAACCACACAGCTGTGAGGAACCCTGCGATATAAGCATAAAATTTAGATTTGTTGGTAACAATTAACACCATCCGTGTGACAAGGATGGCAGCTGCCACATTGCAAATCGCCGCAGTTGCGATCATTGCATTCCACGAAACACCGAAAAGTTGAAAGACAAGTGCCTGTAAAAGAAAAGTAACTGGTCCAACAGGGACTTGAAAATCACCGTAAAGTACTTGTCCGGAGAGAATTCTGTAAGCACCATCGAAAACGATTGGTTGATCAAGTGGGTGTATTCCTCGCCTGCCGCTGTACAGGCAAAATAGAAAGGCAAATATGATTGGCAGAGAAGGAAGAACATACTTCTCGAAAACGCGGATTCTTTTATTATTCATCTTCGGAATTTCTCAGAACCAAAGCTCGGGGATTTTGGTTTCTTCGATTCAACAGCGGATTAGCTTTAATCATTTCCGCAATTTATTCCAGAAAACAACCAACCATCATTTAATTCAGCTTGAAGTTCCATACCGGAAGTAAATTCTTCAAGGGGAGGAAATAAAGTCGTAAGGTATGAATCACGGAAAATCAATAACACGCCATCGCAATTTTCGATGGAGTGCAGTAAGTATTGTAAATTGCTTTCGTAATCTGAAGGAATTTGATTCTTCACCGGATCAATTTTTTCTGGGATATTATTGGTCGGTCTCCCAGTTATGAAATATACGGGGAGCGCTTCATTTGTATGAATTACAACATCAGGTGCCATATTGCCAATGGCAGCAATGGATTCAGAGGCTTGCCACTGTCTGCCAGTAAAGCCTCTACCATTAATTTTCATTTCACGAAGAACAGATGCGCTTCGGAAAGAATTTAAGCCTATAAAACCGATACAAAAAACAACGATTACGGTTTTTAGCCAAAGCTTCTCTTCGACCGGTAAAACTTTCCATAAAATTATGAACCCGAGGATCAAGCTAATTAAATAAACCGGTGATAAGATCCGATCGTTCAAACGCGTCGAAGCATCGAAGAATGTCAATGAGACGATCAGCAAAGATACATAGACGATTAAATAAGTCAATAATAAGAAAATGAAACGCCCAGTTGAACCTCTTTCTAGCCAATCTCCTCCCTCCCTCCGAACCCGCAGCACCCACCAAACAATTCCCAAGAATATACTCACTGCCAGAATAATAGTCACAGTAATCCTAAGTGAAGGTGACACCCTGAAAGGTAAGAACCAGAGATTTATGGTTTCAAAACCTTTCATCAATTGGTTTTTGGTTGGGGGGTGGAATAATATTGTACGATTCGTTATGGTCCCAGCGATCAACCAGTTCCGAAGGTACCATAGAATTACAGGAATGATTCCAATAACACAAAATAATAAACTTTTGGTAATCCTCTTTCGGTGCGTACCAGGAGAGATTACAAGCACCGCAAACCCACCACATACAACAGCGGATAATCCAACATAACGAGTCAGGTAAGCTAACCCAGCGAGAATTGAGGCACACAACAGCTGCCATGTTTTCTCATCTTCAAAATATTTATTGAGCATCCAAAACATCGAAAGCAATAAAATCAAGAAAAGAGATTCTGTCATCGCCAGGAATTGGAGATCTAATAGAACAGGAGAAGAGAGGACAATTAAGGCGCTTAAAATTCCCGGGAGCAAAGTTTTGGTTGTGGTAAAAACCAGCCAACCAGTAAGAAAAACTAAACAGCCAAATGAGATGGCAGAGAAAAGACCACTGACACTCACCATGTCCATTTGTAAGAAATAACTCAAGAGAGCTAACAGGATTGGGTAAAACGGCGGGAAATGTGTCAATGGGATAAAATTTCCATATCCATCAAAACGACCCAGGCCATATCCACTTATTAAGTTATCTGCTGCACTGAGATAGAAAACGGAATCGTACCCGACCCCAATGCCCAGAGGTATATTCATCCAAACCAGCAAGGCACCGGTAAGCCCGATGAATAATAAAACCCAAGGAGCTATTCGATTCTCAATTGATGCATACCTATTACTGTTCAATCAGCATTGCTCCATATTGAATGTGAATCTACCTTAGATATCCCCATTTTGTGAGTGTTTTTCCAGCCACTGACCAAAAAATGTCCCGATCACGCGCAGTGAACATATCCTTCCATGAACCCTGTTTCCCTTTCTGAAGAATCCCTGCAATTTCACTCGCTTTTTCCTGCTGCCATTGGGCATCAGGGTTCTGGCTTAATTCATCATTGACTGCATCAACCAGATCGTCGTTGGGAGATTTCGCATCCAAGAATAACCAAATTTTATCCAATTCACTCCAGGGGTGAACAAGAAGGTCTTCGTATCGCAAGGAATAGTGCGTCTTCTCATACAATCTTTGACTATAGGTCTCTGTTTCTTCAACGTTAGTTACCCAACTCTGGGCCGCCTGGTAAATTCCCTGTTCTGTAAACACTGACTGAACACCACGAAGGAATGGTTCGGGATTGAGAATAATGGCGTTTCGAATATTTTGGTCATCCTTGGATAGATATTGGGGTTGATCAATAAATGCTTGAAAACGGTGAGATATAGCAGCATCCCGTCCATCCCGTACGATATAAATTAATTGACCATCAGGATACACTTTATGCATCAGTTTTACTGCTCGGCCATTAAGTAAACTGCTTGGACTTTTATCACCAACGATCACCTTTCCAAAAGACTTCGCCTCCCTTTCCAAAATGAAGTCAGAAACAACTCTTTGTACGATCCCTGACAAATCTTTTCCACGATTCCATCGATTATCCCGTCGTGATAGCCATGCTCCAACTTCCTCGTTGGATACAAGAGATTGAAGCAAGGGAGGGCGGGTGAAAAAATGTGCCTGCCAATTGCAGTGGACTTCGGGATGAAGCCGGATAAGGCGAGCTAAAAGAGTCGTTCCAGATCTGGCATGTCCAAATATGAAGAACTTACGCATCGGGAAAAAACTTTTAACTTCTACTATTTCCTCTTCAGTGATACCTGGAATGTTTGACCTTGCTAAATTTGACGCAGGATCATGACGCAGTATATTAGAAACATGTCTTAATCTCTGGAAATACCTATTCATCTTTTACCTGAGAAATACGATCCTATTCTGAAAATCCACATCATTAAATCAATCTGAATTATTGAGAATTCGGAACAGGTGGTTATAAATTCTCGACAGAATTTTCCCACCTCCGGGAATATGAAGGAGCCAATGTTTTCGTTTGCGTCTTATCTGGATTTTTCTCTCAAATTGGAGACCCAATTCATGTGCTTCATTAACCATATTTGGGGTTAATATATTCCCTAAATGTTGTGTATACCGGTCTACAGTTGATAATCGAAGATAGCCAAGCGCATCAATCGCTTGATCCAATTCCATCATCTCTCCCATCAAATTTCCTCCCCATATGTCGGGGAGCGCTTTGACGATAACATCTTTTGGAGTGACAAATTGGAAATGGCTCGCAGAACCGAATGCATCAACACCTTTGAAAGTTAATATGAGATCCTTTTGGTCTTGGATTTTTTGCATATGAACTGCAGGATCTCGACCAACACTTTCCGCCCAATCCATTTCCCACTTATCAGGAATACTGTACTCTGTATCTAGTTGTAAACCAGGTTCACCATCCTCAATCCATTTCAACAAAGATTTTCGAGAACGATCTGAAGCGTCTCGAATCGGCACACCACTCACCATCCCAACCTGTGGAAAATTTTCTAATATCTCTAATTGGGCTTCTATCCAACCAGGATAGAAAAAGATGTCATCATCTGCATAAGCCACAATTTCACCAGGTACTGCGCGAAATAATATTTTAAATGCACCGATTTTTCCGATATTGCGGTCAGAAAGAAGAAGATAGTCAATTCTCCCTGAATCTTGCATTTCCATCAGATAATCGACGACTTCCTTACAGCTGCCGTTGTCGAATACCATCAGATCAAATGGGAGTTCTGTATTCGCTAAAACGCTCGCCAAGGCCAGTCGCAATATATCTAATCTATTCTGAAAATAACCTTCCAGGTGGGGAATATAGGTCAGCAGGGCGATTGTCACCTTGGCAGGACGGTAATTTGATATTTTTCCCCTGGCAGGATTTATACCTATTCGAGCCATATCAAATTTGGATTAATTATCCCCAACCACCAGCAAATCACCTAACAAATATTTATCATTCACCCAAATATATGCTCGCCAAACCTCAGGAAATTGCCTGGCGGTGTCCCAAACCTGTGCTCTGTACAGCTTCTTGTCACAATCCTCTTTCGGTTTTGTAAATCCCCCGTTCAAGTAGATGGTGAGCTGTCCTGAAGACTTTTTAAAGTCTACTTTACCTACTCGAAGATTGGATTGGAACAATGGGTTGTAGAGCGCTCCAACGTACTGTGAACCAGTCGAAAACAAACTGTTAAGGGCAACCTTTACATCCTTTTCAATATCTCCAGTAGGTTTAAATCCTGTACCCACAGGCACCAGGCTATCCCCACACCCGGTAGATCCACCTGTACCTTGATGAACAAGGTATTTCACGATTACATTAGCAGGAGCAGCTGCCTGGGGAACTGGAGTGTTGGTAGCTGTTGGTGTTGCCGTTGGTTCCTCTGTGGCAGTCGCAGTGGATGTCTTTGTGGGAGTAATCGTGGGTATGGCAGTTGGTGTGTGAGTTGCCGTTGCAGTAGCAGTTGCAGTAGAAGTTGGAGGTAGCAGTGTATCGGTTGGTGGATTTGGGGTTTCCGTTGGTGGTTGCGTGATTTCAACTTGCTGGCTGTCAATACTTGACGAACAAGCAGCTAACAGAAGAATCAGGCTGAAGAATATTACTAACTTTGCTGGTGAGTGTTGTGTGATCAATCAATAATCTCCATTTATATAGAATGATGCATCATTATTTCAAGAGCGGTATTCCGGAATCCACCCTTGGTTTGGTAAAAACCGCTCAATAACTCTCCGGTGAAAGAAACCTGCACGACGTTTCAATCTGACCAATCTTTCACCACCGATATTATCCTGGTAAAGGTCTGCTTCGCATGGCTCAGCCAGCAAGGTGATATAGAGTGGAATAAGTTTCGAGCGCGGATGACCATGAGTTTCAATTATTCTCGTCCGGAACCCGGCTTTATTCATCACCTGTATCAGGGTTTGTCTGCTGAATGAGGTCAAATGTGCCACTTCAAAACAATCATGAGCGTACAGATTAGGAACTTCGATTAACAAAATTGCATCATGGGTAAGATGATTTTCTCGCAAACCTTTGAGGTAATCCACTGGATCCGGAATATGTTCCAATACGTGGATCATCGATACCAGATCGAATCTTTGTTCCTCAGCTTCTTTTCCTTGGACCAGGCTATCGTAAACCGTAAATCCTTTGCTTTGGGCGAATTCCCTATATGCTGCTCCTGGTTCAAATCCAACAACTTGACAATTATAGGCTTTTTGAACTTTTTCCATCAGCAAACCTGAGGAGCTCCCTATGTCCGCAAATCGGTTCACTTTATCAATCCCAATCTGCTTGAGAAAGTTTACCAACCTATCCGCCCTGGCTTTCTGCACAATCAGATCTCTCTCGCTGGGACCTTGGCTTCCTTGGTAAATCTCCCTGTACTCAGCCTGGTAAAAATCCTCCAATTCCGGGCCTGTCATGCGCGGGGTTTGATAGATCAACCCACAGTTTGAGCACAGCACATTGACAACCTTGAAACCTCGAAAATCACGCTGGTCAAAGATTGTGCTGCTTTCTTGCTCACATAAAGGGCAGCTCGATAAGGATTCCGGCATTGTTCGAATCAAATATTAAATAAGAATGGGGTTGATCTACAAACGATTTTCATATTTTTTTCGCGTTCTCTTCAACCAACGAACCAGGGATTTGCGAGCGCCTTGAAGATTATCATCAGTTACCATGAGTTCAAGCTTATGAAGTAAACGCGGCATGCTCATAGGGGCAGGTTTTAACTTTCTATCTACCAATACCTTGTTGGCTTCTAAGATTGTGTACAAGGACTTCACGCCCCCGGCTATCCTGATGTTCTTCTTGGTTTCTGGCAGATCGTAGGGAGGCTTGTTATCAGGAAGATGACTGTAATCATGGTTTTGATGGACGATCATAGCAGAGTGGGTCACATCCACCACCTGCCAACCAGATTCCACCGCATGGTAAATGGTCCAATTATCCCAACCCGAACGTCCAATGGCAAATTCTGGCATATCATGGAGTAAATGCCGGGGAACTAGGAAGTAATCACTTCCCACGGGTCCATGCAGCATACCCCTAGCAATTACCTCTTCATGGAGATCCTTATCCCAGCCCGGGTAGAATTCTAGTTGTTGTTCTATGTCCAGATCCCATCTTCTGCCCAGAATAAGGAAATCCTTGGCCTGGGCTGCCACTTGCTTCGTCGCTTCCACGAAATCGGTCATGAGAATGATATCGGCGTTCAAGATCGCCAGATAAGGAGCATCGCTTTCGGTTCTCGCAACCTCAAACATTGAGCTGATATATGGCGTTCCCTCATCACTACAATTAA
>DATKXE010000664.1:0-4575 GCA_035529195.1 Anaerolineales bacterium | reverse complement strand
CTGCAGCTGGGGCAAGTCTTTACGAAGTATATGGGCATGGAAATAGATTTTAAATTTGGGAATTTAGCTATTGACAACCATAACGTTATTCGTTATAATCTTATCGTTATTCAATAAATATATAACGATATACGCTAATTTCAAGGAGAGAAAGTCATGTCTGCAAACCAAAATCCAAAAATTCTTCGAATTGTAAAGGTCATACTCGATATCCTCTTCGGACTGCTGGTCATTGTGAGTGTATTCCTGCTCCTCTGGATCGCCCTCTCCCCCTTTATCCTCAGCATGAGCGGAATCACGATCATGTCTTCTGTCCCGGTAGCAATTGGAACAGGAAATGACCCCAGGATGGATGTTGAGATCGCTGGAGCAGATGCTGAAGGCATCCAGGTTGCATATATTGATGAAGCCCAGGGCACGCTGCGGCTGGAGACCCCCGATTGGTACCTCATCTTCATCAGCAATCTTGCCAAGCTGCTGACTGCAGTCGGGCTGGCATACTTGATCTACCTGCTGCGATCTGTGATTATAGCCATTCAAAATGGGGAGGTCTTTACCCAGGAGAACGTCCTGCGGATTCGCAGGCTTGGGTACCTTGTGCTGATTGTAACATTCGTGAAATCTGCGCTTGAGTACTTCGCGGCATACGAGATTTTGAACCAGCTGACCATCGTCGAGCCACCGCTCAGCCTGCCATCCCCATTTGAGGCTGAGGTCATCCTGGCCAGCCTGCTGATCTTGGTCCTGGCCCAGGTTTGGAGCTACGGTCTGGAGCTGGAACGCGAACGAGCTTTAACGGTTTGAGGTGTATATGGCGATCCGAGTAAACCTTGATTTTATGCTGGTCAAACGCGGCATGAAGCTCTCTGAGCTGGCCGAAGCGATCGATATCGCCCTGCCTAACCTGTCCATCCTGAAAACGAATAAAGCCAAAGCGATCCGCTTTTCAACACTGGACAAGATCTGTCACCAGCTGGATTGTCAGCCTGGAGATCTGCTTGAATATATTCCGGATGAACAATGATCCCAAAAGATTTCAAGGGATTTATGCATCATGGCACGATTTTTTTTATTCATCTCTTTCGTAAAATATGGTGCGCTTGATGGATTCAAATCCAAGTTTTTCATACAGGCGTAAAGCACCGTTCGGGTTTTGGGAGTCCCCATCCAGCGCATCAATCCAGCGCCGCGCCAGCGCTGCTAATACGGCTCAGACGCGCACCGAGAGTTCAAAACCGCCTGTGAACGGGACTGTCATCGTGCGCAACCGGTTCCAGGGATCGTTTACGAATTCGAAGTAGTCACGGTACTCGTCGGCATCCACCGCAGTGTTGTCGCAGGCCACGATGGCTCCCCAGCGCAGGCTCGGGGACACCAGCTCGGTCCATTTTTCAAGTGGCAGGGTAATTAAGATCTAGGGATGCTGCGCTTTCCAGGCACTTTGAGGCAGCAGTGCCCCGTTTAATATTTCCAGCTGCTGGTCTTTGAGCAGACCTGCTGCAGCTTTCCCGGTGGCATGCGGCATAAGGTGCCGGTTCCTTCATCCCAGACAACCATGTTGCGCCGGTAGGCTCGGTGTTGCTCGCGATGCGAGCGAACTTTGCGCAACTCAGTCAATCTTTTGTCTATGCTTACAACTGCCGCCAAATGTTCAAGCAACGCTTTCCGAGGTGCAGTCCGCCGCAGATAAACTTCGCTGCACCATGCTCCTGACCACTCCTCATTATTTCAGATATCGATTCTCCCGTAATTTATGTTAAACTATTACAATAGGGTGATTCATTGATCGAGGATGGAAACCAATGTGTAGTTCATCGTACAATCACGGCTCTTGAGAAATGAATACGTCAAGTTTCTCATTATGTGCGGAGGTGAAGAATCGTATATTCAAAATAAATGTTTTTTCTCGTGACGCAAGACGTTTACCGACAAACGATCATAAATTAAGAAACAAGGAGAATTAGAAGGTTATCACTCTGCAGCGTAGCAAAGGTCTCATCGACTAATCCGGAGATTTTTCCAACCGGTCCGGCCAAGGACGGGACTTCGTTCAGATTGAAGTTATAATGTTTTTTTATCAGCTCCGAGTGGCATACGGCATCCCCTTCCCGGGATGAGGGATAGAGAGCATGTGCTTAGGCTGTCAAAGCAGAGGATGGTTTCTACTGAGTTCTGCAGGTTGGGACTTCGTACAAAACTGAACAGTGACCGGTTTCTTTTTGTAGGGTTGAATATTTTCCTCAATTTTTTTTCTTTTGTATGGGTTGGTATCGTGCTCATCGCTGAATTCTTTTTTGAATTATCTCAACAAACATGACCCACGATTTGTTCAAAATTCTATTTGATCCACTTATCCAATTTAATTTTCTGTATCACCGGATACAGTAGCTTTCAAATTATCCTCCCATTTTCCCCAAGCAGAAGGATGTGTCGATGAAACAAACTGCTGAAATTACACCTGTCGTCGAAATGCGTAATATCAAGAAGAACTTTGGCGCTGTTCAAGCGTTGCGCGGAGTGGACTTGGCATTACTTCAAGGTGAAGTGTTGGGATTGGTGGGCGACAACGCCGCAGGCAAATCCACACTGATGAAAGTTCTCAGCGGAGCTTACATCCCCAATGAAGGAGAAATCCTTATCGAAGGTGAGAAGGCTCACTTTGCCAATCCCATGGATGCGCGCCGCCAGGGAATCGAGATGGTATACCAGGATTATGCTCTGGCAAATAATCTCGATGTAGCCGGCAATGTATTCATGGGGCGCGAGGTTGTAAGCTTGAAACTTGGTCCGCTCGGGGTTATGAATTACCCGTATATGGAGCAAGAAACACGCGATCTGCTCAACCGCCTAAAAATTGATATCTCCTCTGTTCGGTTAAAGGTGGAGAGATTGTCCGGCGGCCAGCGCCAGGCAGTAGCCATTGCTCGCGCAACAGCCTTTGATGCCAAGGTCATAATCATGGACGAACCCACGGCGGCCTTGAGCGTGGCAGCCATTGATAAAGTTCTCGAATTGGTGCGAGAACTCAAGGCACAGGGTTCTTCAATCATCATCATCAGCCACCGTCTGGAAGATATCTACCAGGTGAGCGATCGCATGATTGTGCTCCGTCAGGGGCGCAAAGTCTCCGATAAGGTAGTAGAAGGTGACATTCATGAATTCCGCGAACGAGTTGTGGCCTACATGATTGGTGCCCGTGATGATTTCACTGAAAGAACTGCTGCTTGATATGTGCAAGGAGACAAATGATGTCATTCATTAATGATGCTCAGAAATTTATACGAGAGAATATCCGTGATTATGGGATGTTCATTGCCTTATTCATTATTTTTGCGTTCTTTGCTGTTGCGACAGATGGATTATTCCTTTCACCGAGAAATTTAGTCAACCTGGTGAATCAGAGCGGCTATATTGCCGTATTAGCTGTAGGAATGACGCTGGTCATTGTTATTCGACATATCGACCTTTCGGTTGGTTTTTTGGCAGGTTTTCTAGGTGCAGTAGCGGCTATCGCTCTGGTATCGTGGGGCCTACCAGTATACGTGGTTATCCCATTTGTGCTGGGTTTAGGCATTCTTGCAGGGCGTCTTACATCTTTCATGGTAGCGGACCTGGGAATCCCCGCCTTTGTTGCAACGCTCGCTGGTTGGTTAGGATACAGGGGAGCCTTGCAGCTTGTAACCAGATCTACTGGCACAATCGTTATTCCGAATGCTGCGTTCAATGCCATAGGCAACGGCTTTATTCCAGAGATTCCATATAATTTGATAATGCCAGAAATGCACAAAACTACTTTAATCCTTGGATTGCTTAGTATTGCTATATTTGCTTCGAGTGAGATTTTTAATCGCAGAAGAATGCAAAAGCAAAACATCGCAGTACCATCAAAACAAATGTTCATCTTAAAACTGGTTGCCATCTCAGTTTTAATCGGTGGTATTGCTTGGCTACTGGCAGGATATCAAGGTCTTTCATGGACCGCAGTGGTTGTTTTGATAGTGGTTATTTTGTATCACTTCATGACCACAAAGACAGTCCTTGGCAGACACATTTACGCTGTTGGTGGAAACCCTGAGGCAGCCGAATTGAGCGGTATCAGTGTCAAGAGAATAACGCATGTGGTTTTTGGTTCAATGGGCATGCTCGCTGCATTGGCAGGAATCTTATTTGCAGCACGCCTGCAATCTGCCACTACGACAGCCGGAACATTGTTCGAATTAGATGCCATCGCTGCGTCTTTTGTCGGCGGTGTATCAGCAGCAGGCGGTGTCGGTACTGTGATCGGGTCGCTCATCGGTGCGTTGGTCATGTCATCACTTACAAATGGCATGAACTTAATGGGCATCGATATCTCATACCAATACATCGTCAGAGCTGTTGTGCTTGCAGTCGCAGTCATCTTCGATGTTACCACCCGCAGGACAGATCAATAAATCGGATCAACGACGAGAGATCGATCACGTTTCCAGAGGCTGGTGGGAAGACCCATTGGATGGATGAATAAAAACCAAAAATTTGGTATTACATCGGGCGGATCAGAAATTTAACTGGAGAGCGCTTCAATCCAGCACCTCA
>DATKXE010000663.1:0-5838 GCA_035529195.1 Anaerolineales bacterium | reverse complement strand
TCATGTTTGTTGAGATAATTCAAAAAAGAATTCAGCGATGAGCACGATACTAACTAATACAAAAGAAAAAAATTTGAGGAAAATATTCGACCCTACATAAAGAAACCAGTCACTGTTCAGTTATGTACGAAGTCCCAACCTGCAGAACTCAGTAGAGCCATCCTCTGCTTTGACAGCCTAAGCACATGCTCTCTATGCCTCATCCTGGGAAGGGGATGCCGTTTGCCACTCGGGGCTGATAAAAAAACATTATAACTTCAATCTGAACGAAGCCCCGTTTTTGGTCGGACCGATTGGTAAAATCTCCGGATTAGTCGTTCTAATTCTCCTTGTTTCTTAATTTATGATCGTTTGTCGGAAAAAGTCTTGCGTCACGAGAAAAAACATTAATTTACGATTCTTCACCTCCGCACATAATGAGAAACTTGACGTATTCATTTCTCAAGAGCCGTGATTGTACGATGAATTACACATTGGTTTCCATCCTCGATCAATGAATCACCCTATTGTAATAGTTTAACATAAATTACGGGAGAATCAATTTCTGAACTAATGAGGAGTGGTCAGGAGCATGGTGCAGCGAAGTTTATATGCGGCGGACTGTAAATCGGAAAGCGTCGCGTGAACATTTGGCGGCAATTGTAAGCATAGACAAAAAGATTGACTGAGTTGAGCAAAGTTCGCTCGCATCGCGAGAAACCCCGAGACTGGCGGCGCAACATGGTTGTCCGGGATGAAGGAACCGGCACCTTATGGCAGCATACCACCGGAAAAGCTGCAGCAGGTCCGCTCAAAGCTCAGCAGCTGGAAATATTAAACGGTGCACTGCTGCCTCAAAGTGCCTGGAAAGCGCAGCATTCCTAGACTTTAATTGCCCTGCCACCTGAAAAATGGACCGAGCTGGTGTCCCCGAGCTTGCGCCGTGGAGCTATCGTGACCTGCGACAACACTGCGGTGGATGCCGACGAGTACCGTGACTACTTCGAATTCGTAAACGACCCCAGAAACCGGTCCCGCACGATGACAGTTCCATTCACAGGCGGTTTTGAACTCACTGTGCGCGTGTGAGCCGTATTACCAGCGCCAACGAGGAGGTGAGGTGCTGGATTGAAGCGCTGGATGTGGATACCCAAACCCGACCGGTGCTTACGCCTGTATGAAAAACTTGGAATTAAATCCATCAAGGATACGATTCCTTTTTAGGAAAGTGGTGAATTGAAAAGAAATCGCGCCAGGATGCATAAATCTTATACAATCAATCCTCATCCGGAATATATTCAAGCAGATCTCCAGGCTGACAATCCAGCTGGTGACAGATCTTATCCAGTGTTGTAAAGCGGATCGCTTTGGCTTTATTCGTTTTCAGGATGGACAGGTTGGGCAGGGTGATATCGATCGCTTCAGCCAGCTCAGAGAGCTTCATGCCACGTTTGACCAGCATAAAATCAAGGTTTACTCGGATAGCCATATACACCTCAAACCGTTAAAGCTCGTTCGCGTTCCAGCTCCAGGCCGTAGCTCCAAACCTGGGCCAGGACCAAGATCAGCAGGCTGGCCAGGATAACCTCAGCCTCAAATGGGGATGGCAGGCTGAGCAGAGGCTCGACGATGGTCAGCTGGTTCAAAAGCTCGAATGCCGCGAAGTACTCAAGCGCAGCTTTCACGAATGCGACAATCAGCACAAGGTACCCAAGCCGGCGAATCCGCAAGACGTTCTGCTGGGTAAAGATCTCACCATTTTGAATGGCTATAATCACAGATCGCAGCAGGAAGATCAAGTATGCCAGCCCGACTGCAGTCAGCAGCTTGGCAAGATTGCTGATGAAGATGAGGTACCAATCGGTGGTCTCCAGCCGCAGCGTGCCCTGGGCTTCATCAATATATGCAATCTGTATGCCTTCAGCATCTGCTCCAGCGATCTCAACATCCATCCTGGGGTCATTTCCTGTTCCAATTGCTACCGGAACAGAAGACATGATCGTGATACTGCTCATGCTGAGGATAAAGGGGGAGAGGGCGATCCAGAGGAACAGGAAGACACTCACAATGACCAGCAGTCCGAAGAGGATATCGAGGATGACCTTCACAATTCGAAGAATTTTTGGATTTTGGTTTGCAGACATGAATTTCTCTCCTTGAAATTAGCGTATATCGTTATATATATATTGAATATCGATAAAATTATAACGAATAACGTTATGGTTGTCAATAGCTAGATTTCCAAATTTAATATCTATTTCCATGCCCATATACTTCGTAAAGACTTGCCCCAGCTGCAGATGGACGGTACAATCCGAGAAATTCATCCAAATAACCTATCATGAAACCTTTCGACGAACTGACCCGGCGAGGAAAACTGAGACGCTTGCGTAATTTAGCTGTCAAGGTTCTCGCGGCTTACGATCTGCGAGTGCAGTGGATAAAATTCCTGGCGGATGATACCAATACATCCTTCAAAGTCCGGTCGCTGGCTGGCGAGAATTTTGTGCTGCGTATCTATTCGGATGAAGAAACAACGCTTGCCGAAAACCAGGCAGAGGTGTACTGGCTGCAGGCATTAAAGCGCGATACAGACCTTAACTTAGCCGAGCCCGTGTCCCGTATGGATGGTGAATCCATAACTCTCGCTTGCGTGGATGGCGTACCTGGCGAGAAGCGCTGCGTTTTATTCAAGTGGGTACCCGGACGGGTGCTGGAGAAATCCCTCAATCCCCAGAATTACTTTAAACTCGGGGTGAGCATGGCAAAGATGCATGATCACGCGCAGGCATTAAAACCTCTGCCGGATTTTATCCAACCCAAGAAGTGGGACCGGGCGTTTTACTACCCCAATGAACCGGTTGTGTACAATGACCCGGCTTACAAGCACCTGTTTGGCATCCAGCAGATCGCATTAATTGACCAGGTGATCGCCCTGGCCGATGCAGAGTTCGCCAGATTGTACGCCGATCATGATGGGCAAATCCTCATCCACGGAGATCTGCACTACTGGAATGTCAATTTGTATCAAGGGGAGCTGTATATCATGGATTTTGAAGATGTGATGCTGGGCTATCCGGTGCAGGATGTGGCGATCACCTTGTACTATGGTCGACACCGATATGATTACCGTGATCTGCGGGGTGCATTTCAACAGGGTTATACGAGCTGCCGCCAATGGCCGGTAGACAGATCTGGACAGATTGAAACACTGCAATCTGCCAGGATGATCAACTTTATTAATTATGTGGCCCGGATATATGCCTCACCGCAGGAATATATAGAAGCGCGGTGTGCTGAGTTGGTACAATTTTTGCAGATATTTGGATAGGAAAAGATTATTGAAAACGATCTATTGTTGGATGAGCCCCGGGAGGAGTGATAAATGGAATTCAGGATGAGCCCCAATATTGCAGTGCGGACAGATCAATTCTCTGAAGCAGTTCGTTTTTACACTGAAGTGATTGGATTTGAAAATCGTTCCCATGACCCTTCATTAGCAGACCTGGATGCGTACCCGCTGAAAATCTTCGTTATTGAAGATGAGGAGGTCCGGGGACCAGTCCTGGAGCTGTTTGTGGATGATCTGGAGGCTGTCCGCCAGGAGCTGCTCGCCAATGGATGTAAGGTACTGCGCTGGAGGGGGAAGGATCAGGATTGTTATATCGAAGATCCATTTGGAGTGATCTACAATATTTGGGAAGGATAAATATTAGATTCGGTTTGTATTATGGGGATGTTGAGTTACCCTACCAGCAGTTGATGATTTGTTCTTCGACTGCGTTTCTCCCTTTATTCGGAACTCCGCTCAGAATGCCTGGGAGGGCTGCTACAATCTCCAATGTACACGGAGGCATCCTCCGTAAATTCACAAGCGTAATCGAAGGCCGCGCAATTATAAACAGAATCCATAAAGCTTAAGATTCTTGTTTTTGAGCTGCAGCGGGGATGACGTGCAGGAGAGGAAGAGAATTCGAATTCCACCGCACCCGCTCGCAGAAAGCACCGGTATTTCAAGCCCCACATTTTTCATAGGATAGAGTAGAGTGGGATGTTTTCCGGCAAATTAGCAATATAATAGTAGGTGAAGGGACTTTATTATTCCTCAATAAACCAAGTGAATCAGCAGCAGAAATGGAGGTGGGTGATGTCTCAGCGACCTGGTTTTGATGGGAACCCGTTCTTAATCTGGATATTGGCGAACATGCTGGGATTTGGTTTTCTGGGTATAGCACTACTTGTATCTCCATCTCTGATGGAAATATCTGGTTTATGGGGTTCAACCCTGATCGTCTCGATCCCCATCAGCATCGCTCAATGGATAGCCTTGCGAAGGATCATCCCAGTCTCGGTATTGTGGGTGCTCACTCTTCCCGTTAGCGTGTTAGTTGTCATTCTACTGCCCCGAGAAATTCCGCAAAGGTTTTGGCAATTTGTCCCTGAATTTTTGGCAGGATTTATTTTCCCATACCTTGTTATAGGTTTCTTGATCGGTTTACCCCAGTGGATCATTCTGCGCCGCCACCTTGATAAAGCATCAATCTGGTTGTTGGGCAGTTCGATAGGTGTTGCTCTGAGTGCCGGAGTTGCAATTGATACAGGTTTGGTCAACCTATCCGGAATCACTGCATATATCATTGCAGTTCTTGTTTATGCAAGTGCAACTGGATTAGCCCTTATCAGGCTGCTATCATACCACGATCAATCTCAGACTACAGCGGTCAGCACCCCCTGACCAATCCAATTCGATCCTGCAGCATGTGATTGGACCATGAGCAAAAGATTTCAGTACAGCCTTTCCAGACCATATTTACTCGCCTGGATAATACTCCTGGCTTTGCTGTCTGCCGGCTGTGCACAGACAGCGGAGTCCAGCCCATCATTCTCACTGGTGGACCTATCTGATGTGGAGGTGTACAAGAGTGAGGATAGTCTCCCCTTCCGATTCCCCCTGGACGAATTCAGGACTTCTCCGGCACCATTCTCAACAAATTTCGCTGCATACGGCAGGACCACGAGAGGTCCCGAGTACCACGCGGCCGAAGACACGCTTAAACCGGCTGGAACCCCGGTATATGCCATGGCCGATGGCGAGATCAGATTCTCAGGTCCCATGGGAGGGTATGGATGGTTAATCATCATCGACCATCCTCAAGCCAACCTGTATTCATTATACGGTCATCTCAGTCCCAGCCGATGGCGTCTCGATTCGGGAGTGGTAAAGAAAGGTGAGCTGATCGCCTATCTGGGTGATGAGGACGAGAACGGGGGTAGCAGAGAAAAGCCATTGAGAACACACCTTCACTTCGGAGTTCGGGCAGGCCAGAGGGGAGATTACCCCGGCAGGGGAGAATGGCGCTGGATGGCAGGCTGGATCAAACCCTGCCCCCAGGACCTGGGCTGGCTGCAGCCTTCGTTGATTATCACCAACCAGGAAATCCCTTCTGGAGGATTCCAGGTTCCAGATGCGGTATTCATGGAGAAGTGGGGAGTTGAACTTATATTAACTGGTATTTATGTGTTTGGTGCTGCTTGCATGCTGGTCTTTGCTGTCAAGCAGAACAAACCCTTCCTGCTGATCGTCTCAGGGGTAGTATTGCTGGCAGCTGGATGGTTATTTTATGATCAGGGGTGGATAATGAGTTTCGTGCTCTTCGGATTAGCGGTGTTATTGGCGATAGTTGGGGTTTATTTGCTCGTTCGCCGATATAAAAATCCGCTCGGCGAGCAAGAGTAATTTTATGCCCTCAAATTGGTGAAGCTTATAATTGGAAAGCATTCTCTCGAGTTATCCATCAACAAGGTGCCTGATCTTCAGCACCCAGGGATGATATTTCTCACAGTTCATTATCTTCTCTG
>DATKXE010000662.1:0-3009 GCA_035529195.1 Anaerolineales bacterium | reverse complement strand
GTGACCGGGCGTACCAGGAACCAGTAAACTCTCAATATGCGGTGGGCCAGCTTAATTAGCATGGGGATTTGAGGATGCCAGCAGTTCTTTGAAGGATGTCATCCAGGCAATGCGTTTCAGGAAAGCTGCCAGCGAGGGACTGGCGGCGTACAGGCTGCGAACTGCTTCGCCAACCGGGTCTTCACCGGCTGCTCCACCAGGCTGGTCGGCATAAGCTCCGTAGAAGGCGAAATAGGCCTGGTTGAGCTTACGGAGGCGGTAGCCATTCTCCCAAAAAACCTGACGCCTGGCTTCCATATATTCTTCGGCAGCCTCAATTTCCCCTTCAGCGAGCAGCTGGTCAACCCTGACCCGCGTCTGGCGCATTTGATCTCTGAAATCAAAAGCAGGAGTGGGCGGCGGCTCACCAGGCTCGGTGGTATCTTCTGGCGGTGGGGGTGGTGGCAGCAGCTCTGGATAGTAACGTTCCATAACCGCGCGACCGATCTCTGCCCCAGCAAGAGCCGCTGCGGTTTCATTCATCGTGCGCAGCTCTGGGCTGGAAAAATAGTTCAATCCCAGGGGGCGCAGAGTCAGGAAGTTGTGCACCCATTCATGGGCAACAACCTCGGTCAGGAAATTGAGGTTGCTGGTCTCGGTCACCATGGTTGGATATACACCCACACCACCCACATTGACGATCAGCGAGGAGACATCGAGCGCTTGATCGATTTTATCCTCCAGGTTCGTACGCTGATCTACGCTGATATCCGGATCTAAAGAAATATTATGCTGCTGCTTAATCTCCTCGCGCGGGGAGACGATCAAGGCGGTGGGCAAGGGAGTGCTGTGATAGAGGACCGGGGGCAGCGGCTGCCCGCCAACGGTCAAGCCCAGTTCGGCCACAATTTCGCTGATCTGGCTCTGCAGGATCGCTTCGGTGACCGGCCCCAGGTGATCGCGTTCTGCACCTAATTCAGCCAGCTGCTGGCGAACTAATCGGGAGGCAATCTCTGGATTAGTGATTTCAGGATCGGCATAAATTTCATTCAAACGGCGATTGGCCTGGTCGATCTGGCTAATTAAATCCAGGTAATCGAGCACAATCTGGCGCTGTTCCTCCGGCGAAACGGTTTCGGTGGCATCCAGCGCGACCTGACCCAGCTTAGTCCCCAAGGCATTCAAGGTCCAACCGACGTAATCAAATTCCAAGGGGCGTGAATAAGCTCGAATGCGCTGCAGCTGGTCACCAGGCGGATAATTGCTGAACGCCAGCAAAAGACTGCCTGCGACCAGGATCAGCAAGATCTTTGACCATCGTTTTAGCGACATGGCGGTGATGATACTGCCTTATCGGTTGCCTGTCAAACGCTGCCTGACCGGGGCCGGTCTCGATCCCTATTCTCGTGCTATAATCGCCGGACGATGAATTTCCTAATCACGGGTGCGGCGGGTTTCCTGGGATCGGCGCTGGCAAATCGCCTGGCGCGTGAAGGCCACCAGGTACGCGGCCTGGATGATCTTTCCACGGGTGATCCACAGGCGCTTTCCCCGGATGTGCTCTTCACCCGCGGCGATGTCAACGACCGACCCAAATTGTGGACCTTGCTCCAGGAAGTAGACTGTGTCTACCACCTGGCGGCGCGGGTAATCGTAGCAGAATCTGTGCTCTACCCGAGAGAATATTCCGCAGTCAACGTTGGCGGCACGGTCAGCCTGATGGAAGCTATGCGGGATGTGGGTGTGCGCCGGGTAGTATTGGTTTCATCTGGTGCGGTCTATGGCGACCAGGGGGAGCAACCCCTCAAAGAAAACTCTCCACTTGATCCTCACTCCCCATATGCGGTCTCCAAACTGAGCGCCGAATATTATGTGCGCACCATCGGAAATTTGTGGGCCATTGAAACGGTTAGTTTAAGGGTCTTCAATGCTTATGGACCTGGACAGAATTTGCCCCCCTCACACGGGCCGGTGATCCCCAATTTTATCCGCCAGGCGGTTGGCGGGGGAACACTGGTGGTGCACAGAGATGGCAGCCAGACCCGGGATTATGTCTACGTGGAGGATGTGGTCAATGCCATGGTGGCCGCGGCTACAGCCCGGAAAGTAAACCGCCTGGTGGTCAACGTGGGCAGTGGTGAGGAGACCAGCGTGCGCGAACTGGCAAAGATGGTGCTGGAAGTTACCAACAGCAGTGCAGAGATCATATTCAATCCCCGGACTGACCCGGGTGTATCCCGCATGTGCGCGGATTTGTCCCTGGCCAAGGAAAGCCTTGGCTACCGGCCGAGGGTCTCCTTAGAAGAGGGACTGCGATTAACCCTTGAACAAGATCCACGCTTTCGGGATGAGGCGACGAGACCGATCCGTCGGTAAGAGGGCGAGAGGGGTACAGCTAAGGGGGATTCGTATTCAAAAAGCAATGCCGCTATCATTTTCTGTATAAGAAGTCATGGAACAATCTCCATTAATTTCCAAAGTAAATCTGGATCTTCACATCTTCTATCCCGCTTATATTTTTCCCAAGAATAACTGGCATCCTCAACCTTCAAGGAAGAGCTCAACCAAGGCGATATCTCGCGCCATTTCTTCTAACGCATCCGATAGTTCATCTTCTGGTGTGATGGGTTTATTGTTCAACACTTCGTCTATCTTCTCTGATTGATCATCGGGCATGGTCGAGCTATCGGGAATAACGGGATTCTTTTCCATGAATTATTTATACCTGAATCTTGAAAACTCATACGGGGTTTTATGGAGGATTTGTGGAGTATCTCCCAGTAACAATGAGCAAAACCGATTTTGTGAACCCAAGAATCCACTTATAGGGTGTTGTAATCCGTGATAATTTGAAAAAGACCTAATTTGATCATGCGAAGTATTTTCCATATACTTAATTCAGGCTCGATCAAAGCCTCGCTTTCAGCTGAGCGGTGTTAATGAAGGTTGAGTGAATTTAGCTCCAGAGATACGGATGTTTAGAAACCAACGAGGTTGTAATCATGGCCGATCCCCCCAGGCAAGTATTTT
>DATKXE010000661.1:0-5045 GCA_035529195.1 Anaerolineales bacterium | reverse complement strand
TACCCTTATGCTTTTGGTTTGCTCTTCAGCACCGGGTTGTACGCCTTATATAAACAACGCGGTCCGGAATTTGTCCCCCAGCTGCAGGATTTGCTCGCCAGCACAGGCCAGGCAAATGCCGCTGATCTTGCAGCCCGATTTGGAATCGATATCCGTTCCATTGATTTCTGGGAAAGCAGCCTGGGAGTGATCAAGCAGCGCATTGAACGCTACCAGGAACTCTAATACACAAGATCGTGAAGTAGTTCGTGATGCTGGTTATAATGACCTATTCACCAGGAACGGCCGGCGAAATTCGGTACTCCTTCGCATACTTTTGATCGAATTTCTCTATCCACTGTCGAGCCCGATTGCTAATCAAATCTGGTATGATCAATCTGCAATCATCTGTGAATGAAGTACGGTTTCGTCAATAAAAGCGCAGTTGAATAATTACGAGCACCAAATTACACAGACCCATCTCTCGATATGACCATCCCCTTCTGGAGTGGTAAGATGCTGAAAAGGCTCGAAAAAATTTCCGATCCCAAGAACACGAGACCCTTCACACTCGCGGAGGAGATCTTCCATAGCATTACTCATGGTATCGGATCCGGTTTAAGCATTGCGGGATTGGTTGTTTTGGTGGTTCTGGCGGTTTTGAATGGTGATGTCTACCAGATCATTGGCTTCACCGTTTTCGGTGCTTCCTTGGTGCTCCTGTATCTATCCTCCACCCTCTACCACGGAATACAACAACCACGCGCCAAGCACATTTTCAAGATTTTCGACCACTCTTCAATATATTTGCTGATCGCTGGATCCTATACGCCATTCTTGCTTGTAGGTCTTCGAGGTACAACTGGCTGGACTCTCCTGGTTGTTGTTTGGATGATCGCATTAATTGGCATCACGATGAAAGTCTTCTTTATCGATCGCTTTCAAGTCTTATCTGTTGTTTCATACCTGCTTATGGGTTGGCTGTGTGTTTTTGCCTTCAGAGAGATGCTTTCCAGTATACCAGTTGGCGGCATCATCTGGCTCGCTGCTGGTGGGATTTTATATACTGTTGGTGTAATATTTTACGCAATGCAGAAGACTCCCTACATGCACGCTGTTTGGCATTTTTTTGTCCTGGGGGGCAGTCTTTGCCACTATTTCGCGGTCTTATTTTTCCTTGCACCCATCTAATTGGCTCAAATTTCTTATACCCAGCTTAGTTAAGTAATGAAATTTCTCCGCGCCAACTTCGTCCTCTATCCTTTCCTTTTTGGACTGTATCCAGTCTTAGCCCTCATGGCGCATAACACCGCTGAGATGAACTTTGTTGGCGGAATACGAGCATTAGCTGGTTCAATTATTTTCACCTTATTACTCTACACAGTCGTACTATTGGCGATTCGGATTCCTTCCAAGTCAGCCCTGCTCACATCTTTCATAATCCTGTTGTTTTATTCATACGGACATATGAATTTTATTGCACGCGATTGGTCAATTATTAGCCTCACGATTGGCAGGCACCGCACCTTGATTCCGATTTACCTTGTGCTCTTCATCCTCGGTTCCTGGCTGATTCTGCGAATCAAACGTGATTTATCAGGAAGCACCCGCATAATAAATGCCTTTGCGTTGATTTTACTTTTCATGCCGCTATATCAGATTACTGCATCCCAGGTGGAGCATTATCGAGCACAGCAGGTGCAGGATGAAAAAATAGCTGATCGGAGTCTGGTAAGCATCTCTCAGAACCAGTTGCCCCCAGATGTCTATTACATCATCTTGGATGGCTATCCGCGCGGGGATTTCATCACTCAGTATCTTGATTCCAGTAATCTCGCATTTCTTGACAGTCTCGAAAATAGAGATTTTTATGTTGCCCACTGCAGCCAGTCAAACTACTCCGATACACGCTTCTCACTAGCATCCACATTAAATATGGATTACTTGGATGGTGACATGGATTTGCCTGAGGTAGTCCATTCGGGCTCTACCCTCGACAGCATGATCCGATCTGGCGCGGTCCAGCAAAATTTCGTTGATTTGGGCTATACAATCATTACATTTGATTCTGGATACAAATGGCTGCGCTGGGAACTATCTGACCACTACCTCAGCCCAGGTCAAGCTAGAAATGCACAGATTCTCGACCTGGGTCTCAATGATTTCGAACGTCTGCTGTTGGATACGACTGCTGTAAAGCTGCTGCTCGATCTACCAATTTTGCTTGAATCAAAACGCATATCAGGTCTCGCGGAGATCCTGGATAATCCCCGGGCAGCCCATCGTGAACGGGTGATGTACACTCTGGAGCAGCTGCCGCGGATACCCGAATCGTACCCCTCTCCAAAATTTACTTACGCACATATCATATTCCCCCACCCACCATTTGTTGTTGATGCCGATGGATTTCCCCTCCAAAATTCTCCCCCCGATGAGCTGGCCGCTTATGCCGACCAAATCACATACCTCGATCAACGTCTGCTCGAAATCGTTGATGCCTTATTTGAGAACTCAGATTCCCCACCAATCATAATCATTCAGGGAGATCACGGGGCCACGATCGCTTATGAGGAACATGGAATCGATCCTGCTCACCGTTTAGGCATCTTGAACGCATACTATCTCCCGTCAAACAATCCCAGCACAAATTCACCCCAATCTAACCTTGAGGATCTGCTGTATCCAAGCATTTCCCCAGTAAACACCTTCCGATTGATATTCGATTCGTACTTCAATGGTGCGTATGGTTTGCTCGATGACCGCAGTATCATTGGTCGCCAAAGCCCTTTTACAGACTTGAATTGCACCTTTCCTGAATAATAATATGCTGGTGAATTGTTCGAATTACTGGTATAAAAAATAGATAATACGGATATCGGGTTTATAATATCTCGGTACACCAGTTCACTTCCGGAGGATTACATGGATTTTGTCATTTACTTTACCTCGCTAGTTTCCACCATCCTGTTAACATCATTTCCTCGTTATCACGCCTATCTCGACCCTGGTTCAGGGAGCTATTTTATTCAATTATTGCTGGCCAGTTTAATGGGTGCCCTTTTCGTGATAGGTATTTACCGCAAGAAGGTCACAGATTTTTTCCGCAAGCTGTTTTCCAAACGTGAGTCTGACGACGATCTTGACGAATAGACAACCTGTCCCTGCCTCATTCCGCGATCCTGCCGGCTTCCTCTTTACTGAGCAATCGATCCTATATCGGCAGGTCAATCCTCATGGTTACGATGATTATTTTGCGTTAATGAATTCTGGGCTTTACCAAGAATTAACAGACCATGAATGGTTGATTCCTCACACTGAGATCACTCAGTACGATCAACAAAATCCACCCGAAAAGATAATTATTAAACCAGAAGAAGTTCCATTTGTTTCTTATCCATATGAATGGAGCTTCAGCCAGTTAAAAAATGCTGCCCAGCTCACGTTGAAGATCCAAAAATCCGCCTTGGATAAAGGTTTATCCCTCAAGGATTGCAGTGCCTATAACATTCAATTCCACCATGGAAAACCCATATTGATTGATACACTGTCATTTGAATGCTACCAGGAAGGTGAACCCTGGGCTGCGTATCGCCAATTCTGCCAACACTTTCTCGCCCCGTTAGCGTTGATGTCATACAATGATGTGCGGTTAAGCCAGCTGCTTCGAATCTATATCGATGGGATACCGCTTGATCTGACCAGCAAATTGCTCCCCAAAAAGACCAATCTCAATTTTGCTATCAATATGCACATCCACCTGCATGCCAAATCGCAAACCCGCTTATCGGGGAAAACGATCAACCTGGAGACAGAAGGCCGGCAAATGCGTAAACACCAACTGCTCGGTTTGGTCGAGAGCCTTTCCTCAGGGATCGACAAATTGACCTGGAAATCAAGTCAAACAGATTGGGCAGAATACGAGAAGTTCCATAATTATTCCCCCAACGCCCTTCAACATAAGCATGCGCTTGTTTCACAGTATCTCGCCCAAACACAGCCCACAATGGTGTGGGATTTAGGAGCGAATATTGGCCAATTCAGCCGTCTGGCAAGTCAACAAGAGATCAACACCATCGCATTCGATATCGATCCTGGAGCTGTGGAGCTGAACTATCTGCGAGCCATTAAGGATGGCGATCGGCATCTGCTTCCGTTAGTTTTAGATATTTCCAATCCCAGTCCAGGTTTAGGGTGGGCACTCGAAGAACGTGCATCATTGATAGAACGGGCACCTGTCGATACAATCATGGCGCTTGCTCTAATCCACCACCTGGCAATCGGCAATAATGTTCCCTTTCGGCAGCTGGCCTCCTTTTTCTCTTGCATCGGTCAATGGTTAATCATCGAATTCATCCCCAAAAGTGATCCCCAAGTTAAAAAACTACTTCAAGTACGCGAGGACATCTTTACTGATTACAATCAAGAAAGTTTCCTCGATGAATTCAGTGGTAAATTCGATCTCCTGGCGACGGAACCAATCAAAGACAGCCAGCGAACCCTGTACCTTTTCAAGAGAAGGGTTTAGGAAGCTATCAGAATCTAACCCTAACCCGACCATGTGCCTGGGTATATTTCCACCATCCTGCGCTGAAATAACACATTAATTGAATTCCACCTCCAAGAAAATATTTTTTATGTCAATACACGGGTGTTAAAATCCGTGCTTGGAGTTTTTTTTACTTCCAATTGACCAGATAACCCCAATCAGCTATTGGAGATAAAAAGACTTTCACTCGCTTGGCTTGCTTCTTGCATGCTATTCGTCATCTGCCAATAAAATTGGGTTCAACCTTTAATGGGAATTCTATGAATACCACCCACAAAAAGCTGGTCATCCTTTCAATCTTTATTGTTCTCTCACTATTTGGATCAGCCTGCTCGGATTCCAATCGTTTAATTGGTAACAGAAATATACAGGATAATGATCCATTTTCCGGATCTGATACTATCGAAGGATTGGCGGATCGATTTCTTCCAGAAGGCATGCTCGCATTTGAAGGCAGCGTGTTTGTCGCCTCCACAAAACCATCCAACAACCGCTGGTATCTAGCTGGTTGGCAGATTGC
>DATKXE010000660.1:0-2858 GCA_035529195.1 Anaerolineales bacterium | reverse complement strand
TCAACGCCATCGAAGAGGGTGTGGCAAACACCGGATTCGAAGAAATCGGCCTGCTCTCCCTGTCATCATCTGACTACACGCATATTCTCGAATTAGTCAACGAAGTTAACCAACGCTTCAGCGGTCGCCACCTCTCAATCTCACTGCCCTCACTGCGCATCGAGACTGTATCTGTTGAATTGATGGATGCCATCATGGACGAACGCCGCAGTGGCTTCACTCTAGCGCCCGAAGCGGCCACAGAAAAGATGCGTAAAATCATCAACAAACCAGTCAGCACGCAGCAGGTTCTCGATACTGCTCGCGAAGTTTACTCCCGCGGTTGGCCCACCCTCAAACTTTACTTCATGATCGGGCATCCCACTGAAACCCTGGAGGATGTGCAGGCTATTGTCGATCTGTGCAAAGCAGTGCTCAAAGAAGGCCGCAAGGTGATCGGAAACCGGGCGGTACTGCATGCCGGTGTGAGCACATTCGTCCCCAAACCCCATACCCCATTTCAATGGGTCCCATGTGATACTCAAGAGAGCATCACTGCCAAGCAAAACCTGCTCAAACAGCAGCTGCGCGGTAGAGGTCTCAAGCTGACCTGGACGCAGCCCGAGGAAACCATGGTCGAAGCCTGGTTGTCGCGAGGCGATCGACGCATGTCCGAAGTGATTTACCAGGCCTGGCAGCGCGGTGCCAAATTCGATGCCTGGAAGGAACATTTGAACTATCAAATCTGGATGGATGCATTCTCCGTCGTGGGTATCGATCCTGGTTTCTACACTCACCGTGAGCGTGAAGTGACCGAAATACTCCCCTGGGACCATATCAGCACTACTGTGCGGAAGAGTTTCATGGTCCAGGACCTCAGCCGCAGCCAGTCAGAGGAAACTCTGGAGGACTGCCGGGATAGCTGCTATGCCTGCGGTGTTCTTCCCACTTTTGCCGATCTGCGGCGTGAAAATCCAGGCGAAGCCTGGGGCTGCCCAGAAGTCTCCCCAAGGGGAAAGAAAAGTGATCTGCTACAGGTCGCAGTTTCGGTTCTGAAAGAATAAAGAAAAGATTTGATGGGATCAAACGGCATCAACAGTAAGACTATGCGCATCAGGGTAAAGTTTGCTAAAACCGAGCCCATGCGCTTCACTTCGCACCTCGACCTGTACAGGGCCTGGGAGCGACTGCTGCGCCGAGCAAATGTGCAGCTTGTCTTCAGCCAGGGCTACAACCCGCGCCCAAAACTGCAGCTTGCCGCTCCACTTCCCTTGGGAATCACCAGCTGTTCTGAGATTATTGATTTTTGGTTATCAGAAGGTCCAGATGATCTTGAAATTCTTACATCCGAACTTATCCAGGTGCAGCCACCTGGGATTGATATTATGACGGTAAAATCCGTCGATCCATCTGCCCCACCTCTCCAGAAAAAGGTTACAGCCGCGCAGTACGAGGTTACTTTGCTCGAGCAATCCTTCGAACTTGATCAAAGGATCAAATCATTATTAAATTCTGAAGCGATTATTCGTCAACGGCGTGGAAAATCCTATGATTTGAGGCCATTAATTCAGGAATTGAGCATTGACAGCGATGATCCCAACCTCATTCAAATGCTTTTAATCGCACAGGAAGGCAGCACCGGTAGACCCGAAGAGGTCTTGCTGGCGTTGGATATTCAGCCTGAAAACACCCGCATCGAACGCACGAAGATAATCTACCAATTTTGATTAATACACCAATCCCAACCTACCGGCCGTGGTAAAATTTTCTGTAAGATAGCCCCCATAGCTCAGTGGATAGAGCGCTGCCCTCCGGAGGCAGAAGCCTGCGTTCGAATCGCAGTGGGGGTACAAGAACCGCCCGAGGATGACCTTGAGCGGTTTTTATCTATGATTCGGTTCGACTCTAGGCAAATATTGGATAGTTTGCCAATTCTTCAACTTATTTCCAAATAATTTTTTTGCTAAAAAACTTTCTGGCCGCTATTCCATGTTTTTTGTGATATATAATCTCTAGAAATTTATGAGATTTATTAAATTCGGAGAATTTCCAATGAAACAAGGATTGATTAGTTAAACTTACAAACCTGGCTAAATGAATAATCACATGACCACCTACGCTCCCACGATCTCATTACAAGAGATTGAACACCTGGACCGAGCTCGCCAAACGCTCACATTGTCAGATAACCGCAAGCTCGCATTTAACCTCTATGGTGTCGAAGATGGAAAACCTATGTTTTACTTCCACGGAGGACCAAGCTCACGGCTTGAAGGTGCGCTTCTCCACCATACCGCCATAGAGCGAGGCTATCGGGTGATCTACCCCGACCGGCCAGGGCACGGCTATTCAGACATGAAAGTTGGCTACCAGATCGTGGATCTGGCAAAAGATGTCCAAGAGCTTGCCCAGTACCTGAAACTGGATCGCTTTGGGGTCATGGGCACTTCTGGTGGCGGTCCCCCGGTAATCGCTTGTGCCTATGCCCTTCCGATCAGTTGGATTTTGCCCTGTTCTGCGGCGGGGCTGCGCCAATCTACGGTGACCCAGAGGCCTCAAAAGAACTCAGTGCCGCCGACCGTATCATGGCCCGTATTGGAGAACGTTGGCCGCGCTGGGTGTTTGTGATTATTTCTGGTGCAGCGATACCGTTGATAACGAATATCAAAACAGCAGAACAGTACAAAAAAATGTTGGGAAAAATGCTCTGTGATGCGGATGCCAGGATCATCGACTCAGACCCTAACTTCATGCACGCGCTGATGCGTTCCATACAAGAAGCCTATCGCCAGGGTGCGGGCGGCCCGTCCGATGACGCCATCGCCATTTACAAAGATTGGGGACTCTCAGTATCAGAGATCGCCTTCCCCATCCTGCTC
>DATKXE010000659.1:0-2091 GCA_035529195.1 Anaerolineales bacterium | reverse complement strand
GGAAAAACCACCACCATCCGCATCCTGACCGGGCAGCTGCGCCCGTCAGCTGGCTCCGCTAAGGTGATGGGCTGCGATGTGGTAGCTGATCGGGAAGCGCTGAAACCCCAGATTGGGGTAGTATTCGAAAGCCAGAATTTGTACGAACGGCTTTCCGCCCGGGATAATTTGAACTTCTATGCCCGTCTTTACCGCGTGGATAGATCTCGTGTTGAACAAGTTCTTGAACAGATAGGATTGAGCAGACGGGCGAAAGATAAAATCAGCACCTATTCAAATGGTATGAAGCAGCGGCTGCTGATCGGCCGGGCTTTACTTCACGAGCCACAGGTGCTTTTCCTGGATGAACCCACCCGCGGTCTGGATCCAAATATTGCCCGAGACATTCGCCAAATTGTTGCTGAATTGGCTCAGGCTGGTATGACAATCTTCCTGACCACGCACTACATGGAAGAAGCTGACCAGCTCAGTGATCGGGTGGCGATCATCAATCAGGGACGAATCGTTGCACTGGATGAACCAGAAGTTCTCAAGGCTGAGTACAGTGAAAAAGATGGTACAACTTTAGAAGATGTCTTCGTCCAACTAACCGGCAGGCACCTGGGACGAGGGAGTGAAGAGTAATGAAGAAAATAAGTGAATCGTTATATATCGCCTGGACGATTGGGCTAAAAGATGTCCGGGATGCCTTCATGAATAAAGCCACGCGAACGAACATCCTGGTGTTGATTGGAATGGTGATTTTCTTTTACTTTATGAGCACGCTGCGCCCCTTCGACAAGCGGGTAGATGTTGTGGTATTGGATGAAGGATCCTCCAGTCTGAAACTAGACAGGACTACCCTCGAGGATGGATCAGAGTTCAGGTTTCAGCAAGCCAGCTCTTTCACTGAATTTGAAAAGAGGATGGCTTATCAGAATTTGGGTGTGGTTCTCCCTGAAGATTTTGACCAGCTGCTTGCATCTGGTAGTGAATTTACCCTGACGGGCTACATTCATTGGGCCAAGAGAGGCCAGGTAGCCGAACTTGAAAATCAATATACAGCCATGTTTTCCGAGCTGCTGGGTGTGCCGGTTAAGGTGGCGATTGGGGATAATATCCTGCTGCCACCATTTGATGCGCTGGGGATGGCTTCAACAGCTGCATTTCATATCTACTTCGCCATTTTTTTTATGGCTCTAACCGTGGTTCCAATCTTAATCATCGAGGAACGGAAATCCAAGACAATGGAAGCGCTTTTAGTATCACCAGCCAGCCCAGGGATGGTTGTTATCGGAAAAGCGATCGCTGGCCTGGTGCTGGTGATCGCCATTGCAGGTTTATCCGTTGCCTTGAACGGCATCTACATCATCAATTGGGGCTGGGCTGCTGCAGGATTCTTATTAACAGCCTTGTTTGCCATTGGATTGGCATTATTGCTCGGCACCTTGATTCGCTCTCCCCAGCAGATTATGCTGTGGACACTGCCGGTCATACTGGTTTTCCTCGTGCCAGGGTTTTTTGCCGATGAACCTAATTTGACACCCATTGCGAAGTCGATTTTCTCATGGCTGCCGAGTGTAGCAATTAATAGAATTATGGGCTTCTCTGTATCAAATGGTGCAGCTGGGTCAATAATTGGTATAAATCTGGTGATCGCCATCCTGAGTATCTTGGTAATTTATGCCCTGGTGATCTGGCAGATCCGCCGCTCCGATCGCTAAAAATCGTGATCACAGGTATGTTGGTGATCGCCATAGATCATAAGACGAGAAAATATAATGTTTGAAAACCTGTATATCATATGGACTATCGCTGTGAAAGATATCCTCGACGCGATCAAAAACCGCTTCGTCCTCTACCAGATCATCGCTGTTTCGGTGATATTGGTATCAATAAAGGGATTAAGTCTGATCATTCAGCCCCCTTACACCCAGATCATCGTCTTCGATCCAGCTGGATCAAACCTGTCGGCAATGCTTGAAGAAAGTTCAGATTTCGGTGTCTCCCAGGCGGCATCTTTGAAGGAGCTGCAGCAGTTGATCAGCAACATGGGTTTTGGACTGGGAGCGGAGATGGGAATAGAAATTCCTCCCGGGTTTGATGTAAATT
>DATKXE010000658.1:0-3850 GCA_035529195.1 Anaerolineales bacterium | reverse complement strand
CTGCTCCTGTGCAAAACACTCCCTCTTCCAGTGGAGATGATTGACCGAAATAAAACCAGAACCCGCGGCTATACCCAGCGTTATCAGGAAGGATAATATGTTGATTTGGTGGGGGATTATAAAGGGGTGATTGAACCGGTTCTACTACTTGGATTAGTAAACACTGGAACAATTAAATGAGAATTTCCGGAGGCTGCGAGGCGATAGTTTGAATGCGGCCGGAATCCCAAACCCTCAAGAATGCATCCACAACGAAAGGATCGTAACGGTTCCCGGAGCCATTGACAATCTCCTGCCGGGCCTGGTCGAGAGAACGGGCAGTGCTGTAAGGGCGGTCAGTGGTCATTGCATCAAAACCGTCAGCAATGGAGACAATGCGAGCAACCAACGGGATATCTTCACCGTGCAGGCCTTCAGGATATCCACTGCCATCCCAGCGTTCATGATGGTAGCGGACAACCGGAACTGCCGGTAAAAGATAGGGGATATCCTTGATCATCTCCGCGCCAGTTGAGGGATGCAGGTGAATCTCGGACCACTCGGTGGGGGACAATGAATCTTGTTTGCACAGAGTCGTTTCGCGGATATGGATTTTTCCGATATCGTGGAGCATAGCACCGAACCGCAGCTGGTCATGGTCGACATGGAGATCATTGAGGTTTTCGGCGATTGCATAGGCATAGCTCATAACGCGTTCAACATGTCCACGCGTATACTGGTCCCGAACCTCAATTGCATTGGCCAGAACTACCAGGCTGGTTTCATAAGCTCTTTGCAGCTGGGCAACATGCAGCTGATGGGATCGCTCCAGGCGGGAGTTCACTACCGTCACCAGGTCTTCCCTGGTTATGGGTTTAACCAGGTAATCTTCCGCGCCCAAGTCCTTCCCTGCGCGAACATCCTCCCTTTCTCCACGAGCCGTCAGGAAAACAAAGGGGATGGAAACCCACTCGAAGCGCGCACGGACCGCGCGAAAGAAGGCATGTCCATCCATGACCGGCATGGCTATGTCGGAGAGAATCAGATCGGGTTTGCGGTTGGCCATCTCATCCAGGGCTTGCTGGCCATTAGACGCGGTGAAAACAGCAAAGCCATCCAGTTCAAGCATCTCCTGCAACCCTTCTCGCAGGATGGGATTGTCTTCGACGATCAGGATGGTCTCCTGGCTCATGCTTCCACCTCCGCGGCGCAGGGCAGCCCGGCAGCAGATTCAGCAGCCCAAACAGCTCTCATCACTGCCTGGGCGAAAACTTCAGCCCCGAATGCGCCGACAATGTTGACATCGGCTTTCTTATCTCCGGTCGCTAAGGCAAAGATGGTATCCCCATCCAACATGGTGTGGGCCGGGCAGACGGTACGCGCCAGCCCATCCTGTGCCATTTGAGCGACCTTGTTGATCTGTTCTTTGTTTAGTTTTGCATTAGTAGCCACGATACCGATGGCGGTATTCTCACGCGAGGCAAAGCCCAACATAGTGCGGCCGATCAAAGATTCCATCACAAAAAGCGTGTCAGCAAAATAGGGTCCTTTTCCCACCTTGATGGGACCTTTTTGAACTACCCTCGCTCCAGCGACGATCTTCCCCGTCTTGGGATCGATCACATCCCCGAAAACATTGACCGCAACAATGGCACCCACGATGACACCGCTGCCGATCTCCAGGCTGGCGGTGCCAATTCCAGATTTCATCGCCCCGGCCGGGCCGAGGATCTTTCCGACGGTAGCGCCCATGCCTGCGCCAATATTGCCTTCCGCAGGTGGATCAGCGGAAGCATTTATGCAAGCCTTGTAACCCATCTCAGCATCAGGCCGCACATTGCTATCACCAATCCCCAAATCGAACAGGATGGCTGCAGGAACGATGGGTACCCGCGCCACGCGCACATCAAACCCTACACCCCGCTCTTCCAGGTAGCGTACAACGCCGGTGGCTGCATCCAATCCAAAGGCTGAGCCTCCTGCCAGGACAATCGCGTGTACCTCATTGACCAGGTGCATGGGATGCATGGCATCGGTCTCACGAGTGCCCGGTGCGCCACCGCGCTGGTCAACCCCGCCGATGGCTCCCCCCTCGCAGAGAACGACTGTGCAGCCAGTGAGCGCCTGTTCATCCTGGGCATGACCCACGCGGAGACCAGGTATATCTGTGATCGAATTGTTCAATTTCTTTGTCAATTTACACTTCCAATATTTATAGCTGTGCAACTTGAAAATCGAAGACTCTACCTACCATTTCGATATCGGCCTGGTGGTGGCCGGTCATCAAGAGGTAATGATGTGAAGTGAGCCGGTCCAGCATCCGGCGCCCATCCGGTACCCTGAGAATGGCACCGTTGAGACAGTCCGAGTCCTGGTACTGAATATAATCTTCAAGACCCCCTTCGGCGACCGTCATTTGTTCAAAGGAAGGCGAAAATTTTGCCAAGGTCATATCACCGGTCGGCAGGCGGGCATCGATGGCAGAAGCGTTGTCATCCACAATTGCCAGCACTTTTGGGCCTAACCTCCACTCAGTAGAAAATGACTGCGGTACAACACCCAGATAACCGCAGTGCGCGGCCAGGATATGATTCTCTGGTTCGTCCACCTGGGGGAAGTGGGGAATGCGCTCGTGAGCCAGCGCAGCTTTGCCCATCAGGAATGGGTATAGATTGGTCATCATGATGGGCATACCCAGGGTCTTATGGAGGATGTACTTGGTGAGCATGGAGACGATATCCGCTTCACAGCCCCAAATCATGCGTTCTTCTTCATATAACAGGTTCCAGGCCAGGCAGGGCGTGGTATCGGAGTAGCGCGACTCGTTCAGGCAGTTGATGCCCACTGCACCGACACCATCCATCGCCTGCAGCTCGTTCCTGACCGCCAGGTAAAGCTTCGCCGCACTATTAACAGCCCGGGGAGTTAATCCCTGAACTGAAAACTTGTGCTCATCAATCACCTGCTGTGCCCCCTGATCGGGAATTTGCTTTGCCTGGCTTGCCAGCGTTTTGAAGCTCTGCTTAACGATTTCGACCCCGAATTTGTCCTGCATGCGCTGGATGCATTCGGGCTCAAACCAGTAGAAGCGTTTAAAAATCTCGGATTGAAATCCTTCGCCGGGATTGTCCTGGAATACCAGGAATTTGGTCCCCTGCAGTTCCCGCTTCAGCTGCAGAGCTGTCAGCAGCTTCTGGGTCTGCTCAAAGCTGCTGGGTGCTATTGTTGCCACCCCTTCTGATCGTAAATAGCTGACGATCTCCCAGTCCCACATCAGCACGGTGCCAAATTCGGAGGTGATGACCAGAATCGGAAGATGGATGGATTTGAAATCCTGCACCTGGTAGTATGCTTCACCGAGGAATTGAGGGAAGATAACGGCCTCAGCTTCCGGCAGCGGCTCCCCTAATCCTACCGGGGGGAGGAATTCAGCCTGGTCGGCGAGCAGCTCTTTCAAGCGACCCAGCTGCAGGTTAAAATCCGCATCGCGACCTTTTACAAAATAAATGGGGACCAGACGCGCTTTCATGATGTCACCTCGATGGATGGTAGTGCTTTGACTGGAATGAGTGATTGATCAGCATTGAGAAAAGCCTGCCTGTGGTATGGATGGTGCTGGTTAAGTATAACAAACCTGCTCAATGTGGGGCGAGTTGACAAGGTGTCTACATGGAGTATAATTTTCTCGCTGGTCGTGGTCAAGGTATTGATCACGGGAAAAAATCAGCAACGGCCCCGTAGCTCAATCTGGCAGAGCAAGCGACTCTTAATCGTTAGGTTGTAGGTTCGAGTCCTACCGGGGTCACTGGAAGCCCCCCAGATGTGGGGGGCATTTTCATTTATACCCCTGTATGTTGTGGTATTGGGATTA
>DATKXE010000657.1:0-4773 GCA_035529195.1 Anaerolineales bacterium | reverse complement strand
CTGCTTCCATCCGCACTCTACGCGGGCTTTTGAGATCAGCCAGTGTCCATAGAAATTCAAACGTGGCAGGATCCGTCATCTCCAGCGTTTTCTAGTTCATAAAGCCGGCCCAGTGGTTGGCTCGCTGGCTGTGATCTTCCTGGACATAGGACTCATTCTCTATGCGTCCCTATTGGCGCGCAGATAGAGTGGCTCCACGCCCCTTTCTGCACCCTTACCCACAATTTGCTGCCCCTGTCGCTTGCATTTACAAGTGAAAATTGCTACAATGATCTTAGGTCAAGATGACGTTCAACAGCGATTCCTCTGTGGACGTCTCCGCTCGCGGGAGTGAGAAGGCCGGTTGCGGCGGCGGAGTTTGTCCTGAGTAAACTCGAAAGGCTTGTCTGCTCGGCGCTGGGGTTGCGGGATGGTGTGGGTGGGCTGTGTTTGACGGTAGGGGGCGTGGGTTGGCGGTTGGCGGGCTAACAGAGCCGATACGCCTGCGGCGTGGGTGCTTTCTCTTTCGTCACCGTGGAAAGTTGAAGGCGGTTGTCTAATCTAAGGAGGAAATGATGAAAGTTCGCAATGTCTTTGTATTGATGCTCTCTGTATTGATGCTGCTTCTGGCAGCAGGATCTGGCCTGGCACGCGAACTGCAGCCTACCGGGCCTTCAGAGGCGGTCGGCGCGAGCGCAAGCTCAGCTGCAAATGCTCCGTGGTTCATTAGCGAAGTCGACACACCCGGCAACACCGGCCAGTATACCTCCGTGGCGATTAATCCGGTCAACGACACCACCTACGTCAGCTACTACGACGCCACTAACAAGAATCTGCGTATGGCAATGAACCATGGTTTTGGTTCAGGCGGAAATTGCGGCCCAAACAACTCCTGGTTGTGTCAAACGGTAGACAGCACCTATGGTGTTGGAAAGTACAGCTCTATCGCAGTTAATCCGTCAACCGGGGGGATAGGGATTGCCTACTACGATGCCACCAATGGACAGCTCAAGTACGCTTACGCCGAAATTTGCGCCACCTGCGCCTGGTCGATAAATACCATTGACAAGCCAATCCTCTTCCCTACTGACAACAAGGGCCAATACTCCTCCCTGAAGTATCATTCGAGCGGCAAACCATACATTGCCTACTATTTAGAGAAACCATCCGGTGTCGATTCATTGATGGTGGCTTCCTACGTGGGCAGCGGTGGCAATTGCGGGTATGGCACACAATCTGGTAAATGGCAGTGCGATATCATACAGACCGGTGAAGGGGTTGGTAAGTATGCCTCCCTGGCACTGGATGGGGCGGGAAACCGGCATATTGCCTACTACGACGGGGGCAACGGCGATCTCTGGTATGCCCGGTCTGGCACTGCGGCGAACTGCGGCCCGGGAAACTCCTGGGTTTGCTACCCTGTGGATTCTGGGTCGGATGTAGGTCAGTATGCCTCATTGTACGTGGACAATGGCAATCATTTCCACATCGCCTACTACGATGCGACCACCGATGAGTTAAATTATGCTGTTGATGTGGGCGGAGGAGGGAACTGCGGAGTTCTTGGCTCGGCGCAGTGTGAAACGATTGACTCCATGCCAGCAGGCTATCACCCGTTGGGTGTGTCAATGGCAGAGGATGCGGTCGGCTACCCGATCATCGCCTATCAATCGGAAAATAACTCCCTCAACGTGGCACAACCGGTTGCTGCCCTGGGTCTGTCGGGAGGAGGTGGGAATTGTGGTCCCGAGAATCCTTTCTCCACGTGGTATTGTGAGACGATTGATCGCTCTGGGACATGGATCCCGTACCGCAACGGTGATTTTGTTTCGATTGCCCTCAGCCGATCTGGACTGGCGACCATCGCATACAACGAATTTGTCACCTCTTCCGATGGAAATTTGGCGGTCTCATACCAACGCTTCCGGGTCTATCAGCCGTTGGTTTTGAAGAATCATTAGTTTGAACCGCGGGATCGCTTCAGCAAGCTGGGTGAAGCAAATAAACCTCTAGCCTAGAGGTGTTCCAATACGTAGAAAGCCTCCCTTGCCTTGTGCTACACACTGGGCTCAGGAGGCTTTCAATTTATTAATTATCCTAACGCTTACATATCTAATTTAGCTTTTCACAGCTTTTTTTCAGCTTGTTTAAATCGTCCTTTGATACCAAAAGCTGCCTTTCAGATAAAGACGATCTGCGCCCCCTCGGTCATGTCCATGAAATCACCCGCCGTGACAACATCAATCACGCCATCAATAAAATCATCCTTCTCCAGACCGAACATGTCTACCGACATTTTACATCCGTATAACTTGGCGCCCGCATCTACCAGCATTTCCAGGTATTCACTCACCGGTGGCACTTCCAATGCAGCCATCTTGTCTTTCATTAGCTTGGTGGCAAAGGCGGTCATTCCGGGCAGCACACCCATGATGTTGGGGATACCCAGGTTGCCGGTGTCCACGCCCATCAGGTTCATCTTCATGCTGGTGTTCGCCACCGGTGCAATCTCGAGGCGATCAACACGGGCTTTATTGATCAGGTCCATACCCCAGAAGGTGAAGAAGATGGTCACATCGATGCCGTTGCCCAATGCTGCCCATCCCATGATCAACGCCGGGTAAGCCATATCTAAATTGCCATTCGAGCATATAAAAGCGATCTTTCGATTTTCCTCAGACATTTTTAAATTCCTTTTCTTTGAATGTTATTGGTGAGAACGTTTGGGATTAGACGCACCCTTCTGGTTTGCCCAGCCCTGAGATCTTGGCCACTTTCTTGGCGGGTCCTTTCGGGAACAGGCCGAATAACTCTTTGGTGGGCACACCTGCGCCCTTGGTGATATTGCGCAGCGTGGGTGCGCTGCCTGCCTCAACCCCGACCTCCCGGCAGTATTCGATCACCTTCCAGTGCTCAGGGGTCAGTTCAGCAATGCCCTCTTCACTGGCGATTGCCACAGCTACATCCTTGTTCCACTCGCTGGGATCAGTCATAAAGCCTTCATCGTTGACTTGTACGGTCTTTCCTGCAATCTCTTTCGTTGACATTGTTCCTCCAATAAAATTATTATTGTTTTCTATTGCATTTGTCCGATTAATCGGTACTGCTTTCAATTGAATTTCCCGGTGTATTTCCATTACCACCCGCCTGGGCACCCACAACATGCAGCACTCGCATGGTCAGTGCCAACCCGCGGCGGACTTCTGGGTCTCGCATTTGGCGCATCAAACCCATATATGAAATATCGACCGGTTTGTCGATCTCTTTCTCAGCCACCAGGAGCGTGTTGCGTACAAAATTCATGATCTCTGGCTGGGTCATTTCCTTGACCGTGTTCAGGATCAGCACAACATTTTCACCAAAGCGGCTTACATCTTCCTCGCTGAACGAGGTGACCACGTTATCGATGATCTGCATACCGCCCTGGGCGAAAGCGAAGTACCCTTTGCGCTCCAGCTCGGTCAGCTCATGCACAGCTTTTCCAAACGCTTCATCAGCCAGCGGTCCTACTGTCTCAACCAGGTCCATCATGCTTTCCAGCTGGTTCAGCATCTTCTCAAAATTGCGCCCGTTGCGCGCCAGGCGTTTTACGAAGCGCAGCAGATCTCCCAGCTCAACATATTCCTGGATCTCTTCCAACTGCTCGACAGAAAGACGGAAAGCTTCATTGGCGATCGGTGTGAGATCACGCATCAGTTCTGCCCGGTTTGCTCGTTGGCGCTCAGCAATTTGAGCCTGATCGGTCAAGAATTGCACCTGCGTCGTGAGAGCGTCGATCTTATGGTTCAGTTCAACCATTGATTGATCCATTATCCACTCCTTAACTATCCCACTTGCCGGCCATCGTCATCTTTGCTGGCAATGGCAATTCTTCTCCCTTGAGCAGGGCGTTCCAGTACAACCAGCGGAACATCATCTTGCCCCAGTGGTTCATCTCTGATTCTTGCAGCAAGGAGAAGGGTCCAATACCTGGCAGCGGGTATTTACCGGGGAGCGGTTCAACATCATAATTGAAATCGATCAGCAATCCCTTGCCAAATCCAGACTCGATGAAACAGTTTGCATGCCCATCGAAGGTGGGCAGCATTTCCAATCCATCGATATAGCGCACAAAGTTCTCAGAAAAACTATCAACCGCGAAGTGGGCTACTGACCCGGCTTTCGATGTCGGGAGATTGGCTGCATCACCCAGGACAAACATGTTTTCATACTTGGGCGAAAGGAATGTGTGCTTATCAACGGGGATGAAATTTAAATCATCGCCAAGTCCAGAAGTGCCAATTACCTCGGCACCCATATTTAGCGGTACCGTCACCAGTAGATCGTATTCAAGCTCCTGCTCATCGTAAGAAACGATCTTCTTGGCATCTGGGTCGACACGCTCGATAAAGAATTCCGGCACCACTTTGACACCTTTTTCTTCGAGGATATCACCTAGATACTTGGATGCGATCGGTTTAGTGAATGCACCTGGAAGCGGAGTAGCATAGCTGATCTCCACCTTGTCACGAATGCCTTGCTCGGTGAAAAACCAATCCGCCAGCATTAAGAACTCAAGAGGGGCTACTGGGCACTTGATCGGGTTCTCAACCACATTCAGCACCATACGCCCACCCTGCCAGGATCGCAGGTGCTTGGCCAGTGCTAGCGCGCCCTCAATAGTGTAGAAATCGAAAACATCTTTGCGCCACCCATTCTCGATAATCCCGGGTGTTTCTTCGGGAACCGTGTGCGCCCCGGTGGCGATCACCAGGAAATCATAGTTTAAAGTGCGTCCATCCTTGGCCAGCTTCA
>DATKXE010000656.1:0-3396 GCA_035529195.1 Anaerolineales bacterium | reverse complement strand
TATTCCACCACCTGACACGCTCAATCTTTTTAAACCGAGCGTCACATTCCGCTATCCTTTGCGGGCATATTACGTCACTTTGGTTTTTAATTTGACCGTGTATGGTAAGCACACAATCAAATAAAATATTTAACTTCGTATCACTGTCCGCCGCTTCAAAAGTCTGCTTGCTGTATCCGTTCATATCTATCTCAGTCCATCCGTGCGATTCCATGCGGTTAGATTATCTGTTACTTTCAATTCTGATATTGACACTCCCTGGATTGCGTTTGCGGGGGTTTCTACAGTCCCCGTCACTAATGGATGCGGATAGGTCATGGGGGTATAGTATTCAGACCAATCGTTACTCGACCCACATACATAAAATGTCCCCGTTATCGTGAGCCTGGATGGATAGGTGGTAATGTCACCTGTCAGTCCTGACATATTTGTGCAACTTTGATCCGTTGCAAAATACTTTACACCACTGGTACAGGCATCAGGTATGTTAGCTAATGTCCCGCATCCAATTCCAGTTGTTAGCGGATCTGCCGCATAATTAGACGCATCCTTCCAATACTCGTCATCAGCATTAATAGTGCCGCAAGCCTGTTCACCAGTGCCGATTGATGGAAAGCTCCCAGTGTCATTATAGCGATTATTAAAAATAATCCCGTTGTTGTGGATCATAAGGGCATCGTAACCCGTTCCACTGGGGCAGGGCGATGGGTAATACAGGTTGAAAGGGGGCGAAAAACTAGCAGTAATTGAGTTGTAAAAAAATGCCATTTTCCCGCCCCGCCACTTCATCAGGGTGTTAGATGTCCCCCCAGTTTCATAGGTAATCTTATTTCCATATATCTCTGCGACAACAATAGACCAATCTGAACCGCCTTGGTAATCATGTAAATCAAAGGTTGCTTCCCAACTATCGTTTTGGGTGTCAACGGTTATGGTATTATACCTAAAAACATACCTACCCGCTTCACCACCGTCAGATAAAAGCCTATCTCCGTCCTGCGTTATTACATTGTCTTCAATATACATATTGCCCTGAGTGTCACCAAAATCAGGACTCTGATCGAAACATTCTGCTTGTTCACTTGTACCCCCACTCTGCCCCCAGGCTCTGAAAATAAATTGACAGTCATCAATCGTGTTGTGATCAAAAACACCAAGCATATACCTATTTTCCAAGACAGATCCCGTATAAGTAGAATTAGTGAATCTGTTATTGTCTATCCTAAATTTAGAATACATAGGATTGGTATAACTGCCGTTTGCGTTAATAGCCTGTCCACCCTGCAAGTCAAATGTAAATCCAGAAATTCGTATTAACTCTAACTTTGAACCCGCAGGATAAACATTGATAATTGGGGAAGTACCAGCGGTAATATTTGTCACGCCTATTCCCGCACCGATCAAACTTATGCTTTTATTTAGTGCAATCGTAGTATTCCAGGTCTTTGAACCGGCGCCAATATTGATTGTATCTCCATCACTTGCCCCAGAGATAGCCGTGTTTATGTCAGCCGCACTTGTTGAAGCGGTACAAGTGATTGTACCTGTACCCGTACACGCAGCCCACGCATTGTACGGGAGAAATAACGCTATAATTAGAATTGGTATAAGTTTTTTCATTATTTAAACCATTTCATCATGTTTAGAAACTCTCTACGCTTTAGTTTCGGGTTCTTTATGGCACCTACCATCAACATCAAAGGAAGAAGTTTAGGGATTTGTGAGATTGTCATTATCCTACGACTACCACCAGCAACAGGTGCTTGCTCAAAGATAGCTATTGCACCTATACTAATAATATCATCCTTAGTTGCAGTCGTGGTTACGTTACCTCCACCACTCCCAGCCAGTGTTGCTATCCCAAGTGCATTGTCATATGCAGCTTCATGATATTCAAGCCTTTGCACAAAGCTGTTACTCCACGAACTAATCCAATCAGCATCAGCGCCTCTCCCACTCAGACCTGCAACCGCTATCCAATTTCCTGCGGGAGGTGTTGCTACGCCACAATATCCAGCAGTACTTGTGCTCCCACCAGCATCGCCAGCGCCATAGGCTTTTAAAGCGGGAGACGCAAAACCACCAGTTCCAAGTAATTCGACTACGCAAGCCGTTTGATAGTCGGACCCACCCCCCGTGAATTCGACAGTAGACTCATCACCGTCTGATACCTTGTAATACATACCAAAATCGTCTTCTTGCCCAGCATCATCAACAATAACTACCTGCGTGAATGTGTCTGATGTATCATCAGTTGGCGCAGTTCCCCCCTGGGCATCAACGTGTCTATCAAAGTGACACCCTACAAGAAGATTTCCTGCTGTTGGAGATGATGTCAAAGTAACCACAACAGAAGTTGAGTATGCAAAGTTAGTATCAACTTGAACAAAATCACCAAAAGCCATTTTATCTCTCCAATAATCGTTTTCTATCAATCAGACTTTGATTGAAGGATTTTACAAAGTTGTCAGGCATCTTTCTACTACCATCAAATAAAACTTCTATTACTGGCATCCCTGGATATTGTAAGACACGCTTAAAAAAATTATTATATCCGTTAATAGTATTCGCAGCTTTCTCTGGCGTAAATCCTGCCTTATGAATCATTGATCTCATCACCAAGTCAGCCCTTCTCTTAGTTCTGATAATAGTCAGGTTCCCACGAAAATGCTTAATAACCCAATCTAAGCCATGAGTTAGGCGTGGATCTTTAAAACCCCAAGGCTGTCCATTCGCTTTCTTTTTCATTTCCTTGAAATATCTTCGCATGTGATATTTATAATGCTTTTTTGTGATCTCGCCTATATTTAATCCAGTATTTAATTGCACAACAATTTTATCCTCACGGGTATCCATTAAACCTTTTCTTTCGTTAATGGTTGTAAACCCATCTAACTCCATTATGACACCATAATGATCCATCAGCCATTTTGTAACAACTGTTGTGCCGCTTCTGGGCGTACCGATAACTATGACAGGAGATACAAGCATTATTTATGCTCCCACTTAATCTTAATCCGAATATCCGTCACAGTACTTACTCGCCTACTAATATATTTAACTGTGACGGTAGTGATTTTTTTTCCTGTAAAGTCTCCGAGTTTGGACCGTAGCCCCACATATTCTTACCCCTTGCCTGAAACTCTAAATCACCATCAGGCAGAGAAATAGGGGCAAGGTCATGGTTTAACTTTATCCCTTCCGGTACAGTTTCAACAACCCCAACCATCCACGAACTCCAAGAGGCTCCAGCAACACGCCAACGCCATTGAATCTCGTCTACATCAGAGGCAGGGTCGCACTTGATAAATGGAAATGCGAAAACGATAGTCGGAAGTAAAACCAGCAATGTAATTAACAATAATTTTTTCATTTTAATCATCCTTTGTGTATGTT
>DATKXE010000655.1:0-3284 GCA_035529195.1 Anaerolineales bacterium | reverse complement strand
TAAGCTTTTCAAGCTTGAAGTGTTAGATGAACAGCGCTTCAGCCGTCTGGCGTCAGTGGCACCATCACCGCAAGCCATGCTGGACGCGATATCACAAACCCCGGGTGCCGTAGGATTCTTGCCGCGCTCCTGGATATCTCCAGAGGTATCCATCATCCAAATCGATCCTGACCTGCAGGAAGCATTACGCAAGCCACTGATCGTTCTGACCAAAACCGAACCAGGAGCTGGTCTCCAGAATCTGCTCACCTGTCTCCAAACCGGAGCAGGCCAGGCAATTCTAGAAGAGAACTATCTTGATCCTCAATAGTATTTGATGATTATCTTAGGCGTAAATATAGGTAGGGGTGTTCTTCGGGCGGAAATCCAGCAGTCAGCGACTCGTCCCAAATAAAATCACCCGGCACCATCAACCCCTCCAGGATCCGATCCAGCCCCGCCAGCATCTGCTTTTGGGCAGCAGGGATGTCATCTGCTTCCTGCGATAATAAATTCAACATTTCCCTGCGGCTCACCTCATACTGATACCGATCGAAGTTTCCCTTAGGATCTTGACGGAATTCCTCCAGGTAATTTCGCCACAGGTCTATTCTGGAGTGGTATTCTTCCCGGGCTTTCCCTCCCCAGGCAGTACGCCATTTCATCCGGATTGGATGAATTTTATTCTCTACCATTATTTTCCTTTCATCCTGGATGGAATTCAATTGACGAGCCTGAAGCCTTTCTAATACGAGCAGCAATCCCCCCAAAGTTAAACTAGGATAGCGTCGCTCACCAGGTGGTGAACTGGCATTCATCTTCCAATAGATTTCTTTCGACAGCAAGTACTTTTCCAGTAATTCAGCTGCTTTTTCCAGGTATCCTAAATCGTATTCGACCGATGGCATCTTACAGCTTAATTGCTTGACCCGGCGGATCGACCTGCCTGCCAGTTCGGTGTTCATCAGTGGAGGCAAGAGGTTCGCCTAACTTGAGCGCTTTGCGAATATCCATGCGGTGCATGGCATTGTGGCGGTATAAAAGCTTTAGGTACCAGCCAATTTCTTTGTCATCGAACCAGGGATGGTTGGCAATGAGGGTTAATTCAGCATCCTCAATAGACTCAGTTAATCTGAGTGTATCTATGCGCACCTGCTTAAAACCTTCCAACAGCTGTGCCGGGTTTCCTTGAATGGAGGACACTTCAGCTTCGTTGAACTGATCGATGTCCAGACTGTCCGGAGCACCTGTGCCACCTTGGAGTACATCACCCAGGTATTTTTGATAGGCGTGTTCAGCAGAGATGAAATGCGCTAAGACCTCTCGTACTCGCCATTCTGAACCTGTCGAGTAGATCTGCTGTTCCCAATCCTCCTGGGAAAGGGCTTCAAAGAAAGCAATCGTCTTTTCCCCTTCATCGGATAATCGCCGCCGAATATGGGTGATTTCTTCATTCATGGCTTTACCTAGCCTGATAAATCTGAAATGATCAAACGCAACGGTTCTTCGATGTATTTGGTCAATGCCTGCAGGAAGCGAGCAGCTTCTGCTCCATCGCTCACACGGTGATCGACGGAGATGGTGGCTTTCATCCGCCAGCCAGGGACGATACCATTATCCTTGACGACGGGTACCTGGTTGGCAGAGCCCACAGCCAAGATGGCGGCTTCTGGTGGATTAATTATGGCGATAAATTCCTCCACGTTGAACATCCCCAGATTACTGATTGAGAAAGTTGAACCTTCAACATCCTCAACTTTAACTTTACCTTGACGAGCGCGCTCCGCCATGCTGCGTACTTCCTGGGAAATTTGGCGCACAGGCTTTAAATCCGCGTCCCGGCATACCACCGTCAACAAACCATTATCAACTGCTACTGCAACCCCGATGTTGACGTGCCCAAATTGAGTGACGGATAGCCCATCAGATTCGAGCCGGGCATTCAGGTTGGGAAATTCTCGCAGTGCCAGCGCTGCCGCTTTGAGGATGTAATCATTGATCGATGTCTTTTCCCCTTCCGGAAGGAGCGCATTGACCTGTAGGCGTAACTTCATTAAGGTTTCGACATCATATTCATGGGTGACAAAAAACTGGGGAAATTCAACCTTTGACCGCACCATGCGCTTCCCAATTGCGGTTCGCAATTTGGTCAGGGGGATAATGCGGTCAGCGGGTATTTCTCCGGAGATTACTGGATATGCTGCCACTGTTTCAGCAAAGCTAACCGGTGGAGCGGCCTGAAAAGCTTCAATATCCGTTTTTATTACCCGCCCGTTGGGGCCGCTGCCGCGCACCTGGCGCAGATCAATGCTCAAGGATTGCGCCATCCGCCTCGCAAGGGGAGAAGCCCTGACACCATCAGGTAAACTTGCACCGTCCGCACTCACTTCTTCACTTATTTCAGGATCAATGGAAACCTCTTCATCGGAGGGCTCAGGTTCTGTCTCTTCTGTTTCCTCGGATGACAACCCTTTGGAACCAGCTAACAGCTCTTCAAAATCGATTTCTTCATCGCCACCGCCGATCACAGCGATGGGTGAGCTAACCGGTACGATCGCATCTTGCTCAACCAGATGCCGGCGCACAACACCAGAAAATGGGGATTCCACTTCGACAGTCGCTTTATCCGTCTCTATCTCCGCTAATACCTGGCCTTTTTCGACTGCTTCCTGCTCTTTGACCACCCAGCGGATTAAAGTGCCTTCTGCCATATCAAAACCCAGCTTGGGCATATTAACGATTTCAGCCATTAAAGCACCTCCTTTACCGCCTGGATGATGTCCTCGACTTGAGGCAGCGCCATTTGTTCCAAATTGCGGTTATAAGGCAGGGGTACTTCCTTCTGGGCAACCCGCTGGATGGGTGCATCCACATAATCAAAAGCCTGCTCATAAATCCGGGAGGCAACCTCCGCCCCAACTCCAAAGGATCGCCATCCCTCTTCGACCACCACTGCCCGGTTGGTTTTCTTGATCGATTCCAGTACGGGTTCCATGTCCAAAGGTCGCAAGCAGCGCAGATCGATGATCTCGGCTTCTATTCCTTCTTTCGCTAGTTGATCCGCTGCCTTAACTGATAACTCCAGCATCTTGCTGTAAGTGACCAGGGTTACATCGCTTCCTGAACGATGGATTTTGGCTTTATCTAGAGGAATCGTGTAATCCTCATCTGGGACGTCGCCCCGAACCTGGTAGAGGGTGGCATGCTCGATGAACATGATCGGATCATCTGAGCGAATTGCAGATTTGAGCATACCTTTGGCGTCTTCTGGGGTACCTGGAGCCACAACTTTCAAGCCCGGGAAA
>DATKXE010000654.1:0-3405 GCA_035529195.1 Anaerolineales bacterium | reverse complement strand
CATTCGTGTATGCCATGTATCCCGCACTGCGTCCAGCAAATTGGTAGAAACCGACTACAATCCATTCTGTCTCATCACCATTAACCTGCAGCATCAGTGTGTCGCCAGTTTGCAATTCGGGGAATTTTGAAAGGAAAAGCTCATTGAGCACGATCGCGTTCTGGTCGCCTGGCTGGAGCCAGCGCCCCGAGAGCAATTTTGGGTTGACCAGCTGACTACCGCCGGGAGGAGCGAGCAGCTGCACTGAATCAGCTGTGGATCCATCTGGACGGATCAGCTCGCTGCGAGCAGTCATCCAGCCTTCGACGTGTGTAATCTCGTCGAGGGGGGAGAGCAGCGTTTCAATTTTCTCCACCCGGTATGGAAATGCCATAGTTACGTTCAAATCACCGATGAAATATTGGCTGATCTGGTCGATATAATTTGCCATGGAGAGCTGCACATTGAAGGTGGAGATGAAAAGGGCTCCTCCGAGAGACAAAGTGATCAGGGTCAGCACCATGCGTCCTTTACTGCGGAAAGTGTTGCGCAGCGATATCAGCAATGGCCTGGAAAGCAGCTTGAAACGAACCAGGCCGCGGCTGCCAGATTTGCGCACTTTCGTGCTGCCCTGGCGGACACCGCTTAAAGCTTCCTGGACAGAAAGCCGCGAGCCACGCCAGATGGGAAAAAATGCTGCTACCTGGGGAACAAGTACTGCGATCAGCGCCTGGAGAATTAGAACAACCGGTACGATCCGGAAACCCAGCAGGTCGAAATTGAGCTGCAGGACCAGAAAACCCATCAGCTGGAAGGATACCCAGCTGGTGAGGGGTACAGCCAGCAGGAATGCCAAAATTCCAAATGCCAGGATGAGCATCATGTAAATGGCGGTGATCTGAGTCCGTCGAGCCCCAACCGTTTTCATGATGCCGATCTGCTCCACTTGCTGCTGGAGCAAAGCCTGCAATGTGTTTGTGATCAGGAAAGCACTGAGAAAGACGATGAAGATACCGAGCAGTAATAGCACTCCCGAAATAGCATTGACATATGGGCTGTTGGGATGATCATCTGAACGTCGAGTTGCCACGCTGTTTACAGTGACATCTCGATCCTCAAGTTCCTGGCTGACCTGATCGGCAATAGATTGGATGTGATCCTCATCCGTGCCATCTCCACTGACGGTCAGGTAAAGGGTGTCATACCAATCAGGGAGGGGAAGCCCCAACCAATTCAGTGTATCCGAGCTGACGTAGCCCTGAACCGGGGACAGGAAGAAGCCACCAGCACCGGAGAAGGCGCCATTGGTTTGATCGCTGACCACACCAGCAACTTCAAGGGTGCGCAGTTGCCCATCAGGTTTCTCGATCACCACCAGATCGCCCAACTCAGCGCCGGTATCGTCCAGTTTATAGCGTTCGATCAGGATCTGACCTTTGGATATGTCAAGATTTCCTTCCGTGAGAGCGAGCTGGTTAATAGAAGAAGTGGCGAAATCTGGATGAGAATGCAGTTCGATGGTAGTCCACTGATCCGCGGCGGTTTGCATCCTCAGATTGAGCAAACGCGCACCCTGGGTATTTGCGACCCCAGGGAGATCGCTAATCGAAGCGATCATTTCATCATCAATTAAGGAGGTGCGCAGGCGAATATTCGCTGGCTGGACGGCTGCATAGCCATCACGCATATCCTCGCGGATTACGAAATATAAGGTAGCGATCACACCAAAGGCGAATAAACCGACTGCGATGGAAGCGATCACCAATACAGTACGACCGAGATTGCCGCGTAAATCGGAAAGGACTTTCTGCCAGCGAGGTCGCATCACCGCTTACCTGAAGGTCCTGCCGTTAGAGCGCCAGGAAGAAAGGCGGTTTAAGGCTGCAGAAGAGAGAATGTTCTGATCTTTTTGGTCTTCGGACATCCAATTTTGGAATGCGTCCTGGTGGAGTACCAGGGTCTCGATTTTTTCATCATTGACGCTGCGCAATCCAAGTACATCGGCACTGAAATTCTGAACGTCTGGCAGGGAGAGATATTCCCCCTGGTCAAGACGGACTTTATGTTTGCCGAAGAAACCGTTTCGGGTGACGAATTCCACTGGGCCTGAAGTGAACAAATATAAAGCCACCGGGGATTTATCGGGCAGTGGGATTGGTTGACCTTGTTCGAAGGTCTGGCGTTCCATGAGATGGGTTAACCAGAGCAGGCGGGAGTGAGGCAGCGCTGGGAATGCATTGGCGATCCAGTTATTGACCAGCTCACCATCGCTGAGCAGCATCATGCGGTTGGTGCGCTCAGCCAGGCTGCGGTCGTGGGTGACCATAATAATGGTCTTGCCTTGTTGGGCCAGGTCATCAAAGATTTCGAAAACTGTATCCGCGGAGCGAGAATCCAGGTTGCCAGTCGGCTCATCAGCGATAATCAGGGGTGGATCGTTGGCAAGAGCGCGGGCGATCGCAGCTGACTGCTGCTGTCCACCGGAGACCTCGGCAGGCAGATCATGAGCATAATCCTGGAGCCCGACCAGCTCAAGGAGGTGCATGGCACGGTCTTCACGGTCTTGAAATGGAATCACCTTGGCAAAATCCATCGGCAGCATGATATTCTCAAGAATTGAAAGCATAGGTAGCAGCTGGAAGAATTGAAAAATGATGCCCAGATTGCTGCCTCGCCAGGTGGACATTTGTCCTTCGCTGAGCTGGTGAATAAAATGCTCACCAACCTGTACGCTGCCTGAGGTTGGATGGTCGATACCGGTAAGCATATTCACCAGAGTGGATTTTCCACTACCTGATTTACCGACGACACTGACAAATTCACCTTCAAAGAAACACACATTGACACCATTTAAGGCAGTGAAATCACCGGCTCCGGTCTTAAATATCTTAACGATGTCGCGCATTTCGATCAGTGGGGTACTATTATTCCCACGCGCCACTGCGGCAGCACTCATTTCAATACATGTTTGATCAGTCATATCAATTTAATCGCTCATTCTTTAAAGTTTCATCCGCAATTATCACCCCATCTGCGATCTCGACTGTTCGAGAAGCTTGTTGGGCAAGACCCCGGTCATGCGTGACCATTATAATCGTCTTCCCTTGTGCAGATAAATCCAGGAAGATCTGGAAAATGGAGTCTGCGGTCACACTGTCGAGACGCCCAGTTGGTTCATCGGCAACGATAATGGGAGGATCGTTGGCTAAAGCTCGGGCGATTGCAACTCGCTGCTGCTGTCCGCCAGAGATAGCGGACGGGGGTTTATAGGCATGGTCCTGCAGATCGACCTGGGTGAGCAATTCCATCGCCCTGCGTTTGCTGGCGCTATTGCGGTAGAGACCACAGAAATCGATCGGCAGGAGAATGTTATCCAGGAGGGAAAGGCTCGGCATCAGGTGAAAGGACTGGTAGATAATTCCCAAA
>DATKXE010000653.1:0-5870 GCA_035529195.1 Anaerolineales bacterium | reverse complement strand
GCTCGGGAAGTGCCTGGTGCGTGAAGCGATAATGCTCTAAACCAGTTGTGAGTCCAGACCTTACGTCTTCCTCTAAATTTATGCGGATGTGATCAGCTTTTCGAGTGCTGGTTTTCGTAACTTTCGGCATAAAGCGGTGTTCCAGTGAATTGAGTATATCTTGCCTATCTGGATTTTGGATGTCATTATAATCGATTCTTTTCGGATCAATAATTGACATCCATGCCTATCTAGACTTGACATATTTGGCGTGCAGGATACAATAAACGATATCATATGCAAGGAGGTTATTCCATGGCAGACACCTTTGAACAAATCAAGGAAATCATCGTCGATCTGTTGAACGTAGATGAAAGTAAGGTAACACCTGAAGCGAGATTCCGCGAGGATCTAGAAGCAGATTCACTAGACCTAGTTGAATTGATCATGGCTTTTGAAGATAAATTCGGAGGGGAAATTTCTGACGAAGATGCTCAGAATATCAGCACTGTTGGAGATGTGGTCAAGTATATCAACGAGCACATGGTGGGTTAACGGTCGATTGCGTAACTTAAAAGGCGCGGTTTAATCCGCGCCTTTTGTTTCATTAAGTTCTATTAATCCAAATCGATTGACAATCAAAGCTATCCCATTTATATTTGGGAAAGATTTAGATAATTAATGAAACTGAGGGTGTTGTCTAAGGAGGCGATGGGTATGAAGATAGGGAAATTCTCAATTCTGCTGATATTAATTAGTGTGTCAATCTTAATCATTACTGCGTGTACACCGAGTCGAGTCCTGGTGGAAGAATATAATCAAGTATCTGGTGAAACCGCAACCACGGAACCAGAGACCGCTGAAGAGATCCAACCTGAACCTGGTGAGGTCCAAGAACCGGCACCCGTTGACGAGGACCAAGAGATAGGTCGTGATGATGTGCCGATTATGGACAGCGGATACCGAATTCAAAAGGGACGCAGTGGGGAAAATATCGTTTACCATGTCGATGCGACAATAGAAGAAGTGTTAACTTATTACCAGGAAGAATTACCGAATTATGATTGGGAAATGGCGGGACCTCCCGATAATGCGATATCAGCTATTGCAACGATGTTGCGAGAAAATGCCGACGGGGACCGGTTAGCTATCAACATGCAAGCCAATGAATTGGGCGGATTTGTAATAATAACGATAACAATCTCGCGCGCAAATTAATAATCTTCCTTCTACATTTATACAGAAATAGGGTCAGTGTGCTCAAAGAATCACGGACCCTATTTTCTTTGCTATTACTCCTGGTTGTTGAGAAACCAGGAATATTTATTCGCACTTACTAATCCAACAGACTGGGGATCTCTTCTGGGTGAGAGGCGACCTGTACGCCAACCTCCTGTAACGCCTTGATTTTACCTGCTGCTGTACCCGAGCTACCTTCAACGATCGCTCCCGCATGACCCATTCGTTTTCCAGGTGGAGCAGATTGACCTGCGATAAATGCAACCACAGGTTTTGTAAGGTGATCGGCGATGAATTCCGCGGCTTTTTCCTCGTCAGTGCCCCCGATTTCCCCTATCATGACGATTTTTTCAGTGTATGGATCTGCTTCAAACATCCCGAGGGTATCGATGAAGCTGGTGCCGTTAATCGGGTCACCCCCGATCCCGACACAAGTTGTTGCACCAAGCCCAACCAACTTCAAGGCGTATAGAACTTCATAAGTCAGCGTACCAGAGCGGGAGACCAAGCCGATATTCCCAGGTATCGAGATATCACCGGGAATGATGCCAACCTTGGCCTCTCCGGGAGTGAGCAATCCAGGACAATTAGGACCAACTAAGCGGATACCCTTCTGATCCAAGTAATTTCGAACACCCATCATATCCTGAACAGGAATACCTTCGGTGATACAAACGATTAAGGGTATTCCTGCATCTGCGGCTTCATAGATGGCATCAGTGGCAAACCTGGCTGGGACAAAAATCAAACATGTGTTTACACCGGTCGCTTCGTGCGCAATGCGCACAGAGTCGAACACGGGAACTTTTCCGTCCAGAACCCATTCACCACCTTTTCCTGGCGTGACTCCTGCGACTACATTCGTTCCATATGCGAGCATGTGTTCGGTATGGAACAACCCTTCGTTGCCCGTAATACCTTGAACGAGCAGGCGTGTATTCTTATCTACGAGTATGCTCATGCTTATCTGCCTCCCTGCGCTGCAGAGATGGCTTTCTTCGCTGCATCAACTAGCGTATCCGCGGTAATCATGTTGGCCTGTTTCAGAATCTGTCGTCCTTCTTCGGCATTCGTACCGACCAAGCGGATCACCATGGGGACATCGGTATCAACTTCATGAAGTGCTGCTAATATGCCCCGAGCGACCTCGTCACCACGGGTGATCCCCCCGAAAATATTGAATAGGACAGCCTTAACATTTGGATCGGACAGAATGATTCTGAGTGCGGCAGATACTTTTTCTGAACTCGCCCCACCACCGATATCGAGGAAATTCGCAGGTTCACCCCCATGCAATTTGATGATATCCATGGTGGCCATCGCTAGCCCGGCCCCATTAACCATGCATCCGATATAACCATCTAATTTGATGAATGATAAACTGTATTTTCTGGCTTCTATTTCGGCATTTGGTTCTACATCAACATCTCGCATCTCAGCCAAGTCTGGATGCCTGAACAGGGCATTATCATCCAGCACCATCTTGCCGTCCACTGCCAGGAGCTGATTTTGGGAAGTGATCACTAAAGGATTGATCTCAGCCAATGTTGCGTCGCTTTCCTGATAAGCATGCCAAAGACCGCGACAGATCTGGCCAAAGGTGCGCCAGTGTTCACGGGGTAAATCTATTCCGGCCGCTAAATCACGGGCCTGATAGTCACGCAAACCCAAAAGGGGATCAATATGAACTTTGACTATTTTTTCCGGGCTATCCTTGGCCACCTGTTCAATTTCAATCCCTCCAGCCGATGAAGCCATCATGACCGGTTTTCGTACCGCCCGATCATTCGTGATCCCCAGATAGATCTCTGTTTCGATACTGGCCGCTTCATCGACCAGTACTTTGCGAACCGGTAAACCTTTTATTTCCATACCCAGGATTTGAGTAGCTATATCTTCTGCCTCCTGCGGGTTCTTTGCCAAGCGGATACCACCGGCTTTTCCGCGTCCGCCGACCAGAATCTGAGCCTTAATCACCACCTTACCCCCCAATTCTTCAGCGATTTGTTTCGCATCTGCAGCATTGGAAACCATTCGTCCCGCTGGGATTGGTATTCCGAAATTTGAGAAATAATGCTTGGATTGGTATTCTTGTAATTTCATGCAAATAAACTCCCCATTAAGATTTTTTCCTACCTGCTTTCTAGGATCGCTCCGGGATTATACCACTGCGAATTACGGAAGATTGAAGTGCATAATGCGGTTGTTTCCCGCATCAGTAATCCACACACCAGCTGCTGGATCGATTGCGATCGCGCCAACAAGCCCAAAACCATCATTACCCACGCTGTAATCTCCCCAAAAGCGCACGATCACTCCTTCACTTGAAAATTCGAGCACTCGTACCCCTTCAGGATCGGTCGCAAAGACGTGGATTTGTTCATCCGCAGCCAAAAATGGTTTATTGTCCAAGGATTGACCATACCAACCATAGATATCCCAGGAATCTAGTGGTTGGAAGCTGCCAGCCCCGTCGGGTTCGAAAGATTGGATCCGTTGGTTCCAGGTATCGGCTACATACAGGTTTCCATCATCATCCAGAGCAAGCCCAACCGGTTCGTAAAACTGTCCCGGGTCATAACCTTCCTCTCCAAACTCAGCAATCCCCTCACCATTGGGTCCGAAGATCACGATCCGTTTATTACCAGTATCACTGACGATCACGCGACCATCTGGATCGACTACCACGTCCCTGGGTCCCCAGAATCCATCTAGTTGCTCTGCCTGACCGAAATAGCCCCACATGGTGAGAAACTCGCCTTCAGGTGAGAACTTCTGAATGCGGTGGTTCCAGGTATCCGTCACATATACCGATCCGTCTGGACCAACTGCTATCCCCCAAGGTTCGTAGAATGTACCTCCTGGGGCATCCCCCACTGCGAGGTCTGCGAAGCTACCCCAAACATGGAGTGAAGTTCCATCCCGGTCAAGGTGTTGGATGCGGTGGTTGTCTGTGTCGGCGATATAAAGAGTTCCATCCGGGGCTATTGCAATCCCGCGCGGGTGTTGGAATTGACCTGGTTCTGAACCAGTGGTCCCAAAGACTAAATCCGCGTTCAACAGCACTTCTTTGCCTTCATAAGGATCAGCCACTATCTCCTCTGTACTTGGACCGACCCCGTAATTCCAAATCAAGGAGGTGATGTCCTTGCGAATGTACATGCGCATCTTTTCAGCAGGCTGCCAGTTTGGCAAACTCATATCGCGGCTCACAACCTCACCATATTGGGTGAAATCGCGGTTCAACCAAATTTGGAACAGCGCCGATCGCATCGCTGGATTGGTGATAGCATTCCTGATCCGCTCCCAAGTAAGGTTGTAATAATCCTGGTTTGGCCACCACATTCGGGTGTATTCAAAGCTGTCAAAAGCCTGGCCGACGATCGGTTCGATCTTTCCGTAATTCTCACTTCCGACGATAATCACGGGTGAATCCCGTAAATCCCGGGTGGGGTTGGCTGCAAAATAATTTGTATTCGGATAATTCCGCAGATACCACCAAAATGGATATGTTGATTTATTATCGTAAGCCACAACCATATCTTTCCCATTCGTAGTGCGGCGGGAGATTTCTTCAATCTGGTTCATGATCTGCTTGGGTCCCTGTCCTGCGTGTGCATAGACTAGGTACTCATTTGCGAAATCATAGTTGATGAATGAGGCAGTGTAAGCAGTTCGGGTGGTTAGAAGAGCCAACAGGCTGAGGATAATTAACCCAGTTAAGCGGGTGATTTCTCCCAGGGTCCAGGATTTCATCAGGTACCCCAAGCCGATCCCGCTTGCCGCGGTCATCAGAAGTGCAAGCAAAAAGGTGCTGGTCGCTTGCAGCTGGGGCAGTTCTTTTCCCTGGAATGGGGGACTTGCACCCAGGAGAGATCCCAACAGTCCAGCCAAACTGGTTGCAAAGACAATTATTAGGATAACGACCAGGATTCCTCTTCTGGCTCGCAGTTGTGACCAATTGGTGGTTTCAATCAAGTAGCCGAAGGCCCAACCTGATAATAGGATCATGGGTAAGGCGATATGGACAGTCAACCAGGGCATTTTCTCCCCAGCGTAGGTATATGCCAGCAAGCTGGTGATAGCCCAATAACCGAGCATGGTGACTGCCAGGCGTTGGGGATTTGGTTTAGGGGCGATTTCTTCCTCAGAAGAATCCTGAGCACCGGGAAATACATTTCTTCCGAAGGTTGCCAAACCTAAAGCGAGCAAACTGCCGATCGCGGTGAGAAATTCATAAATCGGAATCTGGAGAAAAGCATAATAATACCAGGGCTGATTTCCACGTTCCACCGACTGTTGAGCCAGCCAATATCCTAATGATCCAACCATTCCAGTGAAGAAACCAGTCCCATTGGTGAAAAGGGTTGTATAAAATACAGTAAAAATCGCATAGAAAAGTGCTGCGTTCAATAACCACACGCGGGCATTCCACCAGAGCCCAACCAGGATGGCGATGATGGAAAGCGGGATCATAAAGATCGCGGTCCGCCACATGCCAAGACTGGTGTAATCAAGTGGATCCCATCCGAGCAGTTTGACCGGGAAAGGAGCCAGCATCGGCAAGATTAATGTACCGAGTAAGATCAGCAAACCAAAAGAGTTCTCCGTACGTAAATTGGATAACCCATAACCGCGGATGACAAAGAACA
>DATKXE010000652.1:0-7516 GCA_035529195.1 Anaerolineales bacterium | reverse complement strand
GCAGGAATGCTCCCAGGAACAGCCGTCGGTTTCTTTTTTTGCTTCCCTAAAAGCTGTTTTTAGTTGTTGGTTGGTGTTCGAGGCAAAAAAACAAGTTGGTTTTGGTTATTAAATGTGAGTTATTTCAGCGGAGTCATTAATAGATAAAAGTAATGTTGAGAAGATCACTCTGGAAAATTTATTTCAATCCCCCAAAAAAACCTATTAATTTCTTAAATCGGGGGTAAATTCCGTTGAATCTTAGGGAAAATGTTGGTATCCAAAGCAATCGCCGCCCCTTCTGCGATACAAGTCAGAGGATTATCAACCAGATAGGCTGGTACACCCAGCTCTTTAGTCATTAAGCGGTCGATTCCCGGGAGAAATGCTCCTCCACCGCAGATTGCCACACCGCGATCGATGATATCGGATACGAGTTCAGGTGGTGTTTTCTCCAACACTTTACGGGCGGTTTCGACAAAGGTCTTCAAAGGATCAGTAAGCGCTTCCATGACGTCATCATTTGTCAAGTTCAATGGACGTGGAAGGCCGCTGACCTGATCTTGGGCTTGAATTTCTATACTGCGCTCTTCTTCTTGGCGAACAGCCGTGCCTAATTCAAGTTTTACCTTCTCTGCAGTCGCTGTACCAATGATCAATCCATACTTCTTGCGTATGTACGATACGATGGCTTCATCCAATTGCATGCCCCCAGCTCGCAGCGATTCTGCTGCTACAATTCCGTACATAGCCAGCACTGCGGCTTGAACTGTCCCTGCCCCCAAGGATAAGACCATATTCCCCGACGGGGTTCCGATCGGTAGATCCATACCCAAGGCAGCTGCCAGCGGCTGCTGGATTAAATAAGCTTCCCGTGTGCCTGCCTGCAAAATTGCTTCGTGGACTGCCCTGCTTTCGACACTAGTCACGCCAAAGGGAACAGTAATCATTACTTTTGGTCGAAAAAAGCGATTCGAGCCACTGACCTTGCGAATAATATATTCTAAAAACTTTTCCGTGATTTCATAATCGGAAATCACCCCATTTTGCATTGGACGAGCTACTTCAATAGAGTCTGGCACTTTACCAAACATGGTTTGGGCTTCTTCCCCCACGGAGACAATCTTCTGCTCCTCAACCGCAATAGCTACCACAGTTGGTTCTTCGAGCAGCAAATTATCACCGGATACAATGCGGGTGCACATTGTACCCAGATCTATCCCTAAATCTTTTGAAAATACAGCCATAGATTAATCGGTTTCGGTCTGGCTCATTGAAGGCATTCGGCTTCGCTCCCCACTTCGAAACCTGCGTACAGCCTCCAAACGTAAATTAGATCTTCTAAGAGCAGCTTCCAATTTCAAATAAGCATCAGTATCTGCTGGGGAACCTTCTTTGAGTATATCTTCCGCCCGCCGACGAGCTTGTTCTGCTCTCGCCACATCGATCTCAGCCACATTTTCGGCACTGTCTGCCAAAACAGTGATCAAATCTGGCTGCACCTCGATCACCCCGCCCGCAATAGCAAATACTTCTTCACTGCCCTTAATCCGCACCTTAAGAATACCGAACTTTAACGTGGATAAGAGCGGGGCATGATTGGGTAAAATCCCCATCTCCCCGGCCACACCTGGTACAACTACGATATCCGCTAAACCTTCCCATACCATGCGGTCTTGTGAGACAATTTCACATTGAATTGGCATTGATCCCTCTTATCCCGCTAATTCCGCAGCTTTTTCAACCGCTTCATCGATCGTTCCAACCATCATGAAGGCTTGTTCGGGCAAATCATCATGCTCCCCATCCAGGATCTCCCGGAATCCTCGTACCGTTTCTTTCAAAGGAACGTAGCGGCCTTCCAATCCAGTGAATTGCTGAGCGACAAACATTGGCTGGGAGAAAAAACGTTCGAACTTGCGCGCCCGGGAGACGATTAATTTATCATCTTCACTGAGCTCGTCGACACCCAGGATTGCAATAATATCTTGCAGATCTTTATACCGCTGTAGAACCTGCTGGACTTCTCTGGCAGTTGTATAGTGGTCCTCGCCCACAACAATTGGATCGAGAATACGTGAAGTCGATGTCAGGGGGTCAACAGCAGGATAAATGCCCTTCTCCACAATCGAGCGTTCAAGAGCAATGGTCGCATCCAGGTGGGTAAAGGTTGCTACAGGAGCTGGATCGGAGTAATCATCGGCAGGAACATAAACCGCTTGCATTGAAGTGATCGATCCCTGCCGGGTTGAAGTAATCCGTTCCTGCAATTCACCCATTTCAGTCGCCAGGGTAGGCTGGTATCCTACCGCTGATGGCATACGCCCAAGCAGTGCAGACACCTCTGACCCAGACATGCTGAAGCGGAATATGTTGTCGATAAAGAGCAGCACATCACGGCCTTGATCTCGGAAATACTCCGACATCGATAAGGCAGAAAGAGCAACTCGCAAACGCACTCCGGGTGGCTCATTCATTTGACCATAAACCATCACCGTATCTTTCATAACGCCTGATTCAAGCATTTCCCGGAGCAGCTGGGTACCCTCACGGGTGCGTTCTCCTACTCCAGCAAATACTGAATTTCCCTGGTGAACAGTCGCGATCGAGCGGATCAATTCTTGAATAATGATCGTTTTACCGACCCCCGCACCGCCAAAAATACCTGTTTTGCCGCCTTTAGTGAATGGAGCGATCAAATCAACAACTTTCAAACCAGTCTCAAAAACATCAACCCGGGTAGACTGTTCTGCGAAATCTGGTGCTAAACGATGGATGGGGTAATAGATGTCCGATTCCACCGGACCCTTCTCGTCGATCGGTTGACCTAATACATTAAATACTCTTCCCAGGGTAGTCGGTCCAACTGGAACCTGGATGGGAGCACCGGTGGCAACCGCAGGCACGCCACGTGGTAATCCGTCGGTTGAATCCATGGCAAGACATCTCACCCAGTTATTTCCCAGATGCTTCTCAACCTCCAGTACTAACGGTACGTCATTTTCCCGCTGGACCTCTACTGCATCATAGATCTCCGGTAAGCTTTCGCGAGGAAATTCAACATCCACCACACCGCCTAAAACCTGTACAACCCTACCTGTTGCCTCTGCCATTTTATTTCTCCATCATTTCTTATGAAATATAATTCTTATCTTCACAATAAATTAGTGACTACCCAAGTGCCTCAGCCCCACCAATTATATCCAGCATCTCATTAGTAATGCCTTGCTGGCGAGCTTTGTTATATTCAAGCTGCAATCCCCCCGCCAGATCAGTAGCGCTATCGGTTGCATTTTTCATAGCTACCATGCGCGCCGCGTGTTCGCTGGCCAGTGATTCCAGGATCGCATGGTATACCTGGAGTGCGGTGAAACGCGGTACGATTTCATCCAAAATCTCGGTTTGCCCTGGTTCATAAATATAAGAAGGCGAGGCACCACGCTCGGCTCTAGCAAAATCCTGAACCCGGTCAGCTTCTTCACCAATCTCCAGCGGCAGTAATTTTTTAACTGTTGGAACCTGGCTGACCATATTGATAAAATCCGTATATACGAGATATACCTCATCAGTGTGTTCTTCGAGGTATTCAGAGACAGCCATCCGACCGATTGCTGAAACGTCTACAAATGATGGTGCTGCAGGCAGCTTGCTGAACTCAGCGATGATCTGCTCGCCGCGCCGGAACATCAGATCACGGCCTTTCCGTCCGACCGTAATATAACGCACTGGAACCGGGTAATTCCCGAATTGCTTCAGTGTATAACGTACAATGTTTGTTGTGTATGCACCTGCTAAGCCGCGGTCGCCAGTTACCAGCACTACCAGCACACTGTTCACCTTGTCGCGCCTGGTTAATAAGGGATGCAGTGATTCCCGACCAGGCTGTCCTGCAATATGGGTTAATACCTGCCAGGCCTTGGTTGCATAAGGGCGGGTGTTGGTAACAGCCTGCATCGCCTTGCGCACCTTGCTGGCGCTGACCGCTTGTAGCGCGCGGGTCACCTGGGCGATATTTTTTACACTCTTGATTCGTACCCTAACTTCTCTAGCGGTTGTCATTTGAATTTACTGCCAGGTTGAGTTGAAGGTTTTGATTGCAGTATGGAGAGATTCTTGGGCCTCCTCAGTCATTCGTAACTTTTCTGAAATGTCTCTTACCAAATCCGCGTGTGAAGTCTCGATATAACGCAGTAAACTAACTTTCCAGTTCTCCATCTGGTCAACGGGAATATCGTCTGCATATCCATTTGTTCCAGCAAAAAGGATCACAATCTGGTTAGCTATCGAAAGAGGCTCATATTGAGCCTGTTTAAGGATTTCCTGCAGCTGCTGTCCCCGATTCAGCTGTGCCTGGGTTGCTTTATCCAGGTCAGAACCAAATTGGGCAAATGCGGCCAATTCGCGGAATGAGGCCATATCCAAACGCAATCGGCTGGCAACCTGCTTCATGCCTTTAGTCTGTGCATCACCACCAACCCGTGAAACCGACAGACCCACGTTGATCGCCGGGCGTATACCTGCATAAAACAGGTTGCTCTCCAAGTAAATTTGTCCATCCGTAATTGAGATAACATTGGTGGGGATGTAAGCTGATACATCACCCAGGAGGGTTTCGATGATCGGCAAAGCGGTCAGAGATCCACCAGTCCCCTGGACCTTGGCTGTCTTGAGGTCAGCAGAATTGTCCATCTCTTCCAACGCTGTTTCCGCATCATGTTGAGCAAGTGGGCCGCTATAAACTGTCTTATCTTTGGCATCACCTTGCTCTACTTCGTCGCTGGGGAAATCTTTAGGAACGATCACATACTTGTTAGAGAGTTTAGCTGCCCGTTCCAGTAAGCGGGAATGCAGGTAGAATACATCTCCCGGGTATGCTTCACGTCCAGGTGGTCGGCGCAGCAGTAGTGAAACCTGGCGGTAAGCCCAGGCATGCTTAGAAAGGTCATCGTAAACGACCAATGCATCCCTACCAGTTTCCATAAATTCCTCACCCATTGCGCAACCTGCGTACGGGGCAATGTACTGCAGAGCTGCTGATTCATCAGCAGCAGCAACCACAACTGTCGTATAGTCCATCGCGCCATGACGGGTGAGAACATCCACTGTGCGAGCAACACCTGCTTTTTTCTGCCCAATCGCCACATAAATACACAATAAATCTTTCCCCTTTTGGTTGATAATCGTATCGATTGTGATCGCTGTTTTCCCAGTTTGGCGGTCACCAATAATCAGCTCTCTTTGGCCGCGACCAATGGGAGTCATGGCATCGATAGCGATCAAACCTGTTTGTACTGGTGTATCGACATCTTTTCGATCAATCACCCCAGGGGCAATGCGTTCAATCGGTCGAAATTTCGAGGTATTGATCGTACCTTTTCCATCGATCGGTTGTCCTAATGCGTTGACAACCCTTCCGACCATGGCGTCCCCGACTGGCACAGACGCGATGCGACCGGTAGAGTGAACCATCATGCCTTCCTCAATGGCGGAATATTCACCCATGATGATTACACCCACACTATCACTTTCCAGGTTAAAGGCAATCCCCATAACACCATTGGAAAACTGAACTAATTCTTGAGAGCGAACGGATGATAAGCCATCGACTCGAGCTATCCCATCTCCTGCTTCCAATACCGAGCCGACATCACTAATTTCGACCTCTGGTTGATAATCCTCAATTTGCTTTTGCAGGTCTGCGGTTATGTTTTTAATCAGATCCGTCATTATGCCTCCACAAGAAAAATAAGCCGTGAAATCGGCTACTGTTTCTATATCTAATCTATTAACAACTTCTACGAGTAATTTTACTGCGTTATCATAATCATCACGATGTATGATCGAGCTATCTGAGTGTATATGTCTGGCAGCAACCCCTATCACTACCGTTGGGACGCCGGTATTGTGCAGATGTATTGCAGCCCCATCAGTCGCGCCCGCCTCGACATAGGAAACCTGCAGTGGGATTTCAAGTTCATTAGCTGTGTCCATTATGAATTCCCTTAATTTGAGGTTAGGGATCATCCTGGCATCATAAATTAGCACCGTGGGTCCTTGACCCAGTTTTACTGAAGATTCTTCTGGTTTGATCCCGGGAACATCACCTGCAATATCTGATTCCAGCACTATGGCTACATCTGGATCAACTGCGCGCACACTGGTTGTCGCTCCGCGTACACCAACTTCTTCTTGAACAGTTGCGACCCCAAAAACGGTATTTGGGTGCCCACTCGACTTTAGCTGCCGCAAACTGCTGATCACCAATCCAACCCCCACCCGATCATCGAAAGCTTTCGAGAGATATGTCTTCCCATTTGCGAGTGGGACAAAATCTGCCCGTGGGATTACGGGATCACCAGCTCGCACTCCAGCTGCTTCCACATCTTCCTGGTTGGAAGCACCAATATCGATATACATATCCTTCTTCTTCACCACCTTACTGCGTTCATCTGCTGGCAGCAAATGCGGTGGTTTCGCCCCTATTACACCAACAACCTCACCATCTTTAGTGTTAATCACCACCCGCTGACCAAGCAAGACCTGGTCGAACCATCCACCTAAAGGCAAGAATTTTAGAAAGCCTTCTTTAGTGATGTGTTTCACCATAAATCCGATCTCATCCATGTGGCCAGCTAACATCACTCGAGGTTTCTCATTGCTTCCCTGAACTTTGCATACAACGCTACCGATTTTATCTTGGGTTAATTCTCCCAGTGGTTCAAGATGTTTGCGCACTATCTTTCTCACGGGACCTTCATAACCAGGGATACCGTTCACCTCAGTCAGCTCTTTAAGCAGTTCCATCGTGGAATCAGCCATTATATTAATAATATCCTTTCATAAGGTGGGGTTACATCTCTCATTATCAGGTTATTTATAAATTACTAATTTGACATTTACGCGTCAAGCAAAAGGGCTCACCATTCCCTTTGCATAAAATTGTAATAACAACTGCCTACCTGATTTTGTACTTAAAAAAGAGCCTTGGCACTTATTCTACCTTGCGTATTCCAAACGGGAATGATACCTGAAAGCGTTCTTATTGTCTAGTTCTTCACAATTAAGTTCAGCCATCATCCTGCTGGCTAACATTCTCCGGCCAATGTGCGCGAGCATCCTTCCCTAACTCCCTTGACCGCTCATACGCCGCCCAAACAGCCCTGGATATTGCAGCTCTAAATCCCGCTTTTTCCAAGTAATACAATGCTGCAGCCGAAGTACCTCCTGGCGAGGTAACCTCGTTGCGCAAACGCGCCAGGTGCAGTGGATCAGTATCACGTGTGTAGTAATCCACCGAACCACGTACGGTCTGGGCAACCAACTGTTCTGCTACCCGCCTGGGAAAACCAAGGTGAACCCCAGCATCAACCATGGCTTCCATAAACAAGAACACATATGCAGGTCCTGTGCCTGAGAGCGCAGTCGCCATATTCAAATAAGTTTCCTCCTCCATGAATATTTCTTGTCCCAAGGCTGCTAAAATTTGCTGCCCCATCTCGCGCTGCACCTCAGAGACTTCAGGGGCAGCAGTCCATAC
>DATKXE010000651.1:0-3792 GCA_035529195.1 Anaerolineales bacterium | reverse complement strand
CACACACCTTCCGCCATAGCTTTGCCACACACTTACTCGAAGCCGGCTATGATATCCGCACCGTTCAAGAACTTCTCGGTCACAAAGATGTCAAGACCACTATGATTTATACGCATGTTCTGAACCAAGGCTCTAAGGCTGTTCAAAGCCCGTTAGATAGCGAGTGAAAATGAATTTTCAGAACTATCACGGGAAACTTTCGATCATTTTTCCATATTCGACCATTCAATTGGCAATTCTGCCTGCTTCTTGCGTTGTTCGAAGCGTATAGACGCAAAGAACCGCTCGACAGGCATGTCAAGCGGTTCGATTCTTCTTAGTGCCCCCACGGGGAATCGAACCCCGGTTTCGGCCTTGAGAGGGCCGCGTCCTAGACCGCTAGACGATGGGGGCTAGCAGCTGAGAAATTCTACCATGCCCAGTCCACCAACGTCAATTCTTTGGTTGAATTCAGGGTTTAGAACAGTCTATTAATGAGAGAAAGGCGTGCGATTATCACCCTGGAAAATTCAGCAACCTGCCATCTGAATACCCTGGCGTGCTATAATTTCTGAAGCCTTTTAGCCCAAGGAGAGCTGCATGTACGATCCACAGGAAATCGAAAAACTGCGCCAGGCGCTGCTTGAATGGCAGGAGAACCGTCTGCAAGATACGCTGGCGAGCATGCCTGAGCGCCGGGAGCAGTTCACCACCACTTCTTCAGAACCTATCGAACGCCTATACACTCCGCTCGATGTCGCGGAGCTGGATTACAGCGAGGATCTGGGACTGCCGGGTGAATATCCTTTCACGCGCGGCGTCCATCCCACGCTGCATCGCAGCAGACTGTGGACCATGCGCATGTTTGCTGGTTTTGGCACCGCCGAAGAGACCAATGCTCGCTTTAAGTATCTGCTCGATCAGGGGCAGACGGGACTTTCGATCGCTTTTGACCTGCCTACTCTGATGGGATTTGACACTGATGCTCCAGAAGCCCTGGGCGAATTCGGGAAGTGCGGCGTTGCGGTCTCCTCTCTCCAGGACATGGAGATCCTGCTGGACGGCATCCCGCTGGACAAAGTCTCAACCAGCATGACGATCAATTCTCCCGCGGCGATCATCTGGGCCATGTACATCGCGACCGCTGAAAAGCAAGGTGTCTCCCCGGAGCAGCTGCGCGGGACCACCCAAAACGATATTCTCAAGGAGTATATCGCGCAGAAAGAATACATCTTCCCGCCCGAACCTTCTATGCGCCTGGTGATAGATACGATCGAGTACGGCACGCGGACCCTACCCCAGTGGAACACGATCAGCATCTCGGGCTATCACATCCGGGAGGCGGGTTCGACCGCGGCGCAAGAGCTGGCATTCACCCTGGCGGATGGTATGGAGTACGTGCGCTGGTCAATAGAGCGCGGAATGGCGGTGGACGATTTTGCACCGCGTTTATCCTTCTTTTTCAATGCTCACAACGATTTCTTCGAGGAAATCGCTAAATACCGCGCCGCCCGCCGCATCTGGGCGCGCGAGATGCGCCACACCTTTGGTGCCCAGGACCAGCGTTCCTGGTTGATGCGTTTCCATACCCAAACTGCGGGTGTCTCCCTCACTGCCCAACAGCCGGAAAACAATATTGTGCGCGTCGCCATTCAGGCTCTGGCGGCGGTCCTGGGCGGCACTCAATCCCTGCACACCAACAGCATGGATGAAGCCTTAGCGCTCCCATCGGAACACGCGGTGAAGGTTGCGCTGCGCACACAGCAGATCATCGCCGAGGAGTCCGGGGTTGCCAACACGGTTGACCCGCTTGGTGGATCATTTTTTATCGAAAACCAAACCGGGCGCATCGAAAAACAAGCTTATGAGTATTTCCGCCGTATTGAAGACTTAGGCGGCGTGCTACCGGCGATCGAGAAGGGATTTTTTCAAGGCGAGATCTCGGACGCGGCTTACCGCTACCAGCGTGAGATCGATGCAGAACAACGGCACATCGTCGGAGTGAATGCCTACCAGGATCAAAAGCCCTTTGAGATTCCCATGCTCAGCATGGACCCCGCGGGTTACCAACGCCAGGCGGACCGGCTGGGTGCACTGCGCCAGGAGCGGGATAATGGGCGGGTGGGACAAAGCCTCGATCGCTTACGCATCGCCTGCCAGGGAACTGAAAACAGCATGCCCTTCATCCTGGAAGCAGTGCGAGCTTACGCAACTTTGGGTGAGATCATCGGGGTGATGAAAGATGAGTTTGGTGTTTACAATGAACCTACCTGGATATAACTATTCGGGTGTATAATTTCGCCCGATAAATTTTGAGAGGCGTACTATGGCAAACATAAATAAGAAAAATGGAGTGATCGGTATTCTTACCGGAGGGGGGGATGTACCCGGCTTGAATCCGGCCATCCGCGCAGTAACCATCCGCGCCCTGCGTGAGGGCTACCAGGTGGTTGGATTGCGCAGAGGCTGGGCCGGGATCATGGAATTGAAACGTGATAAGAAAGCGGATAACACCCGCAACTACCAGGTGCTAACGGAGGAGGTCGTCAACCGGGCCGGTCGTACCGGTGGGACTTTCCTGCACTCCTCACGTACTCGCCCCAGTCATATCTTGAAAGCGAATGTCCCCCCAGAATTGCAAGATACTTATACGGATGAGGTCAACGATCTGACCCCAGAGGTGGTGAAGAATCTAGATTTCCTGGGTGTGGATTATTTGATCCCAATCGGCGGAGATGATACGCTGAGTTATGCTGTGCGCCTGTACCAGGAGGGTGTGAAAGTAGTAGCCATCCCCAAGACGATGGACAACGACGTCCCAGGTACAGATTACTGTATTGGTTTCAGCACCTGTATCACCCGTACGATTTCGATCGCCAATAATCTGCGCACCATCGCCGGTTCTCATGAGAGAATCCTGGTGCTGGAGGTATTTGGGCGCTACGCAGGCTTCACCGCAATGCTGCCCACCATGGCTGGTGCAGCAAATCGCTGTGTGATCCCAGAATTTAAATTTGATATTGACCACTTAACCGAGCTGGCGGTTTACGATCGCAACCGCAATCCCAGTAAATATGCCGTGATCCTGGTTTCTGAAGGTGCCATGTTTGAAGGGGGAGAGATGATCTTCTCTGACGAAGCCACCGATGCTTATGGCCATAAAAAGTTGGGTGGGATTGGTGATTTGATATCTTCGGAGATCAAAGAACGTTCGGCGAAGTTTAATAAAGGCGCTCAAGTGAATGTTGTCAATCAGAAATTAGGCTACCTGGTGCGTGGTGGTGATCCGGATGCCATTGATTCGATCGTGCCGATGGCCTACGGCAACCTGGCTCTGGACCTGTTGATCAGGGGTATCCACGGGCGACTGGTGGTGCTGAAAAACGGGCGTTATGATAATGTGCCCCTGGATGTTGTGGTCAGCTCGAAGAAAAGTGTTGATATCGAAAAGCATTATGATACGACCCGCCTGCGACCCAAATACAAGAGCTTCGAGATGAAGCCATTGTTCATCATGACCAGTGATTAGAGAAAATCTTATAATTTGGAGTGAATATCCCCTGAGTACAAAAAAACTCCCTACGCCTGCTTGTGGCCGGGGAGTTTTTATTGGAAGGTGATTTCCTCCACTCGTAATTGGTCCGCGGGGATAAAAGATTTCAGGCGGCTGAGCAGTTCGGGGCAAACCTGCGTGGTGAAATTGGGGAATTCGATCAAGTAACCGCGGCTGCGCTCGAAGACATGGAATGCAAAACGATCCTTTCCAGGATATGTGATCAGCGTGCCGTATATTTGGCGGATGCGCAGGTTATC
>DATKXE010000650.1:0-4122 GCA_035529195.1 Anaerolineales bacterium | reverse complement strand
CTGACCGTTTGGTTGTCAACATAACGTGCCATATCCGGGACGAAAACCTCAACCACAAAAACTCCATCAGGAGTTAGTCGACTGGCAACTTTATTAAAACAGCGAATTTGCTCCTCCTGGGTTGGCAAGGCAAAAAAAGTGCTGAAGATAACGAAAATCAGATCGAATCGCCCTTCGACTTCCAAGTCTGCGAAATTACCATGTGAAACTTGAATGCTCTCTCCACCAGGCTTGTCTTTCAGCTTGGTGAGCATGGCTTGCGAGGAATCGATCCCATGGACTTCAATACCCGCCTGCTGTAGAGGTAGGGCTATCCGTCCAGTGCCAATGCCCAATTCGAGAGCTCGACCATCCTGGGCGAAATCAACCAATGTAGAGATCATCGCCGGATCGAACTCTGCGTACCAGTGGTCATAGACCTCAGCGATGGTTTCCCCATAAGTGGTTTCAGAGTACTTATTCATTTGATGCACCTCCATTATGGAATCGTTAGAATTATTTCCAAGTGATTTTTGATTTATTTTGGACATTCTGATACCCCATTTCAATTACGCGAACAATGCTCGCAGAGAATGTGAACTCACCATGATGATAAATCTCCTGTTCCATCTGCTAAGAACTGGCGTGCGATGACCCTGTAATGTGGGTGATAAGCTTGCTCATATTGTGGGGAATGGTGTACAGCTGGAAAATATGAAGCCTCCATCCGATCAATAAAGGACCTCAAAATATCAAGATGAAATTTAAGTTCGCCACGCTGTGCTAACCCTTCAATGCTGCTCCAGTACTTACTGAGCAGTTCGAGGCTTCCTTGATACTCACTCGCTGTGGTAACAAATGCCTGCAGGAGGTCTTCCAGATCCCCTCCGGCTTCAAAATATGGCTTGAGATGGACGCGAACTATGCTCTTGTCTGGGGAGATTTCTTCAAATAGCGGTTCTATAGAGGATTCCGGCAATTGATCCAACTCGCGAACCAGCCACTGGCGGGCGGTATTAATATCATCGACAGCGTGCTCACTGCCAAGTGCTGCTTGATGCGTTAATTTGTAGAGATCTTCAACCTGCAGTTCTGGGTAGCGGGAGCAATGAGCAATAACAATGGATTGGAAATCAGATGGTTTCATAGCTTTGCCTTTATAGTAATATCATATTCCATGATCCTGGTTGTTATGCATCAATTATACAATCAGGGATTTAAATCTTGATAAAAGGGAAGTCAGAAATCAAGAAAATGAGTGTCCCAGATTCGAAGATGCGCTTTGTGGTTCTATTGAACAATATCCGCGGTAGAATCGAATTTCCTGTGGAAATGCGAGTACGGATCCTATGGAATGATACTGATTCTTAGGAGGAGATATGCCTGATCAGGTGCTGCTGTCGACGATTTTGATCACGCTGGCGCTGGTCTTTTACACAATTGGGGTTTGGAGCGAGCGCATTGCCGGACGCTTGAAAGGTTGGCATTTGATTTTTTTCTGGGGGGGATTCGTGTTTGATACTACCGGAACTGGGATCATGCTGGAGATGGCGGGAGGGATAACATTAGATATCCATGGTTTAACTGGATTAATCGCGATCCTGCTGATGCTGGTGCATTCTATTTGGGCGACGATGGTCCTGATTCGCAAAGATGAACGGGCGATTATCAACTTTCATAAATTTAGCCTGGTGGTGTGGTTGATCTGGTTGGTGCCGTATTTCAGCGGATTTTTCCTATCCATGGGTGGTTAAAGATTTTAGCTAGTCGCCATTTTTTCGAGAATTTATTAACATAAAGGGGCTGCCCATGCGGACAGCCCCGAAGTTATTGTGTTACTCCGTTTATCCAACTACGGACAAATCTGCGATTCCATCACCGGCAGGTTCTCGGTGTTGTTCGTAGTCACGTAATTGGCATTCACCCAGCCGAGCCCATCAGGTGAGAATTCAGTTGGGATGCCGACCGCGTACCAGGCGCTGTCTGCGCTGATACCATAAGCCGGGGCAGTTGATCCGATCGGTGGAACACCGAAAGATGGACACTGGTTGTTGGGTCCACTGCGGATATTGACCGCGTCGATGGTGGTCACCGATGGGTCATTCTCACCAGGTGGTGATGGTTCAATCCCTGGCGGGGGTGGCGGGGCCGGGACGACGGGCAGGTTCTCAGTACCAGAGGCGATTACGAAGTCTGCTGAAACCCAACCGATACCACTTTGAATCACAGTGGTGGGCAGCTCGACCGCATACCAGGCTCGATCGGCTGAAATGCCCACTGCTTTTCCGGTGGCACCAGGTGAGGCGACGAACAGCACGGGATAGAATGTGGCCGGACCGCTGCGCACATTCACATAGGTGGTTGCAGCTACAGCCGGTACACCTGGTTCAGGCGTGGGAATTTCGCCTGTGGTAGGAGGCGGAGGTGCTGAGGGTGGGATGAACTGGTCGTCGAGCTGCCAGACAGCCAGGTTGTCATATTCCACCACGAACCCATTGCTGGTGGAGGCTCTGACGAAGTAACCTAATTTACCAGTTTCGGTGAAGGTAGTATCAACCACCTCGGCCAGGTAAGTGCCATTGACATATAAGTTGTATACACTTCCGTGGGCTGCCACTCCCAGACGGTTGACGGCATCCAGGCCAACATTGATCACGTCACTCTGGGTTGGTTCGACGAGAACAGTTGTTTTCTCGCCATCCCACGATGTCAGCGAATACTTACCATCGCAGGTGAGCCCGTATTGGTAACCACGGTAGTTGTCGGGAGCGCGAAAGAGCATTCCAAAGCGGTCATTTGCATTGCATTCATCTGGCATGTATACTGTCGTATCGACGTAGAAATTCTCAATTTGAGGCCAGGAGACCTCCCAGCAGATCACCCCTTCCACACCTTTGGCAGTCATCCTGTACACGCCATTTGTGATCTCAGACTTGAAACATTCGTTGTCGAAGAGCGTCCAGTTGGTCTTGGTATCAAAGGTGTCCACGCCTTCCGGTTCTCCCAGTATCTGTGCTGGATCACCTTCGACCAACTCCGGGGTTGGCGTTGGGGTAGGTGATGGAAGCAGGGTCGCGGTAGGCATTTCAGTTGGGGGTGGTGCTTCGGTTGGAGGTGGAGCTTCAGTAGGCGCAACTGCAGATAGCGTTGCATTAACGCTGTTTTCAATTTCTTGCGGATCAGTAGTTGGCGCTGGTTCGCTGGTGGGGCTGGCACAGGCAGCCAGCACCAGGCTGATCAGCAACAGTATAAAAGGTAACGTTTTTCGCATTTTTCTTTCTCCTCATTCTTGTTCGTACAGTATTCATCCAAACAGATGGGCAGCAATGATTTTGGCTTTGCGAATCTTCAAAAGTGATCCTAAGATCTTGAATTTCCACCCATTTGAGATGAATTTTAGTTTATTCGGGTTTAACTATAACCAAAACTGGTAATTATGTCCATATTTGGTTTTGATTACGAAATTAAACGAGATGCGCTGCGAGATTGTGAAGTGCAGCTTATTTGTGGTTTCCAGGAGTTTTTACCAAGTTGATTTATCAGGAATATTGCCTCGAACTGATGTAAAACTTGACAACGTGTTTTTCTAGTGCTATTCTGGATTAGCATTATGTTCAGGGTGAATAAATTTCCTAAACGATATTAATAAGCGGAGTGATAAATGACATTATCAGGATGCACATGTGCAAATTAATGTGGGGACTTATCTGAACAAGCATTGTTAGGGAGGGGAATTTATGGATTAATTGGTCATGCTTTATCCAACTGGTAATAAGTCCAAGGTGATGAAATTAAGGAGGCAACATGATGAAGAAGAATTGGTTGAGGGGTCTAATACTGGGGATTGCCTTATCCCTGATCCTGATCAGCGGAATTGTTATGGCTCAGGCTGATATCCAAGAGGGAGCAGCCGGTGAGATTGATGTATTGGCTGCCCCGCCTATTGGTGGATTTATTGAAATCCGGGCGAATCCACTTGAAAATCACAATCCAAAAGCGGCATACAACAGCAAACACGATGAATACCTGGTAGTTTGGGAAGAGGTAATCCACGGAGGTGAGGTGGCAATTTATGGAAGACGGGTGGGAATAAATGGATCTCCCATAGGTGCTGCTTTTCCAATCCAACACTTTACCAACAGG
>DATKXE010000649.1:0-2851 GCA_035529195.1 Anaerolineales bacterium | reverse complement strand
TTCTTCATACGCCTACCCTCCGTTGGGAACTTACTGATTAAACCCATATTGTAAATAATTCCGATTCTGCCACCGTGTGCCCCATCATCCCCGGAATCGCAGATCCGGGTTATTTTCGATGTGGGAGCTGCATATCTTTTATGATCCAATGTTTCCCGAACGCGCAGGGCTTTGCCGTCCACGTAAAATGCTTTGCGTCCGTTCTGGTCCTCTTTATAAAAATCGTCCAAAATGGTGACTAATTTTCATGCATCTTGTAACGGGTAGGGCCGCCACCACCTCGTTCCTGTAGTTTTTCTTTTCTCCTGCGTCTCATCACCATCTTTTCTCTTCATAGGAAGATCTGGGGCTGTCTAAAACATCTGGAATTGTCATGCTGGACGAGGTTCTTTCACCTCTGAAGATCCTGGTTATCTCAAACTATGGATTGATGATTATATGGATTCTACCTCGAAATCCAAAGACTTGAAGTCGATCTGACCGGGAGATTAGTACTCACCGCCAGTGAGCCCTATATCGACAGGTGATCCCCAATTTTAAAAATCGTCCATCCTCTCAGGATAATCTAGCCCTTAAACTTTTCGTTTTTTGGATCATACATCGCGCGTAACGAAGCTCTGGCCGGGTAGCGCATCCCAACCACTTCGATCTCAAATTTTCCAGCCTGGATATATTCCTTGGAAACACCATCTTTATTGCTGATCGGTCCCAGGCCAACTGCTCCACCCAGAGTATGCCCATAATTCCCGGAGTGGATATCTCCCACGCGAACGCCATCGCGGTAGATGGGCTCACCGCCGTGGAGCAGGGGTTGTGGATCCTCGAGCAAGAACTGCACCAGACGCTTATTGAGGGTTCCGGATGCCCTTTGCTTGAGGAACGCTTCCTTCCCGATGAAATCTACAGGTTTATCAGCTTCCACGGTGAAGCCCAGGCCAACCTCGAGCGGTGTGTCCAGATTATCGATGTCGTGCCCATAATCCCGGTAGGCCTTTTCCATGCGCAGTGTATCGAGAGCAGACAACCCGGCGTGTTTAAGACCTGCGTCAACCCCTGATTCCACCAGGAGATCATAAACGTGTAGTGAGAACTCGCTGGGTACATACAATTCCCATCCCAATTCACCAAGGTAAGTGATGCGCAGTGCTTTGACTAACGCGTAGCCAATATCGATCTCCTGCATGGTCAGGTAGGGGAAGGCTTGGTTTGACATATCTGCTGACGTCAACTTGGTCAAAAACTGGCGCGATTTCGGTCCCTGGATGTTGATCAGTGAATAGGCAGAGGTCACATCGGTGACGGTTACAAATGCATCGGGTGGGGTATGTCTCTTCAGCCAGGTTAACACGTGGGTGTGGACAGACCAGGAGCTGACAATCTGGAATTGGTCTTCCGCCAGGCGTGTTACAGTCAGGTCGACTTCAATCGTTCCGCGTTCATTCAACCAGGTCGTATAAACACAGCGACCGATATCTACATTCACATCCCGGGCGCAAATGTAGTTGAGTACTTTCTCCGCATCGCGACCCTGGACGAGGAATTTGGACATAGGAGTTAAGTCCATGAGGATCACCCCCTCGCGGGCTGCTTTATGCTCAGCGGCGTTGTAATTAAACCAGTTCTGGCGCTTCCAGGAGAGCTCCACGGTGGGCTCTACACCTTGCGGGGCGTACCAATCTGCATACTCCCAGCCATCTGATTCGCCAAACCACGCACCAGCAGCAGCCAACCTGTCATGGAAGGGAGATTTGCGAGCACCGCGCGCAGATGCAAAATGCAGGTTTGACCAGCCTTCAGCATACTGCCAGCCCAACATCTCCACTGTTCGATCGTACAGGTACTTGGGATTGCTGCGAAAAGGTGACATGCGTTCGATGTTGATCTCACTGATGTCCACCGGGGGATAGCCATCAACGATCCACTGGGCGATAATTTGCCCGACACCTCCCCCCAGAAGTATGCCAAGGGAGTTGAATCCCGCGGCAACATAGTAGTTCCTCAATTCTGGCGCTTCACCAATCATGGGACTCATGTCGGGAGTAAAGCTCTCCGGGCCGCAGAACAGCATGTGTACACCAGCTTCCTTGGCCACCGGGATGCGCTTCATCGCCTTTTCCAGGTAGGGCATCAGGTGATCCCAGTCGGGAGGGATTTCGCCAAAGCTGAAATCCTCTGGAATACCACCCATACCCCACGGTTGAGCCTCAGGCTCAAACATCCCGACCATTAACCCGCCCATCTCCTCCCGCAAGTAGAGATACAATTCCGGGTCCTCAACGATTGGCAAATCAGGGTGCGTTCCTTCGATCGGCTCTGTGATCAGGTAATAGTGCTCGGAGGCATGCAGCGGAACATTCACACCAGCCATTTTCCCCAACTCACGCGCCCAAATACCGCCGCAGTTGACCACATACTCCGCAGCGATTTCACCTTGGTTGGTAATAACTCCGCTTACGCGACCTTTGTCTTTCAGAATCCCGGTGACCTTGGTCTCTTCCAGGATTTGGGCGCCTCCCATCCTGGCACCCTTGGCTAAAGCCATCGTAGTGTCAACTGGATTTGCGCGTCCATCCAGCGGGTTGAAAAATCCAGCCAGGAGATCATCTGTGTACATTAATGGCCAAAGTTTTTTCACTTCTGCTGGGGAGATTTGTTCAACGTCAATCCCATAACCGCGTGCGAAATCAGCTTGCCGGCGCAGCCCCTCCATTCGTTCCGCATTGCTGGCCACTTCAAGGTAGCCGACCGGCCTGAAACCAGTGTCCTGGCCTGTCTCATCACCCAATTTGGTATACAGCTCCCGGGTGTATTTCGCCATATTAATCGTAGCTTCAGTTCCGAATCCACCGCT
>DATKXE010000648.1:0-3707 GCA_035529195.1 Anaerolineales bacterium | reverse complement strand
CCATCAAAATAGCTGGGATTGGTCCATACCATTTCCCGGGAATTAATCACATACCAGGCAACTTTAAGCTTTCCCGAGTATTAAATCAACAACTCACACATTTATATGGAAAATGATGGATTTGAAAATATTATTGATTCCTGGAAGATTCCTCCCCAATAATCACTTGGAATCGAATTTCGTTCCGTTTGGTCGCCCAGCTGGCAATAAAAGCACCATGATTTCCTTTGCCAGGCTATTCTCCAGTGCAAGCTCGATATTATCCAAGCGGATGATCGTGACTGGCTTATGCTGTACCACCCGAACCTGGTGGTTCAACACAAGGCCATATGACTGCAGATACGCTTTCCGATCAGCGGGAAAAGTATCTGAAAATCCAACTAATTCAGCTTGGCTGCCAGGGGGGACATCAGCCAAGGTAATCCCTTCCTTGGTTTCGCTCGCCAAATTGGAGGATGGTTTCAACATCGGCAAGTAGCTCGCCAGCCGGACTAAAAAGGAGCGCCGGGGGTTAACCGTCTGGTAACCACAGGCAGGGCAGCACACCAAATTGCAGTTTGAATGCAGGGGACAGGCCTGGCAGGCAAGGTGTTGGTCTGGATCATATTGATATCCACACAAAACACATTCGATATACTGAGAGCTCATATACCCCACCCTACCGTGGATAGAAGTCGAAAGAGTAAACCACCGATAATAAATGCCAATGGTGTAATCAGGGCTACCATGGCAATCGCTGTTCTCCAGCTGCGTTCTTTAGCGATCATCAGCACACTGGCCAGACAGGGAATAAATAACGTGATCGTAACCATGGCGACCACAATTTGGATCGGTGAAAGCAGACCCTCAGATTGCATGACGAAGAGGCCGGTTGCGCCAAAATCACGCCGCAGAAAACCAAGCAGAAATGCAGCGCTTGCCTCGGGTGGCAGCCCCAACCAGCCAGAAACCAATGGCTCGCCAAGTTTGATAATCTGGTTGAGGATGCCAGTTCGATCAAGTATGAACAATATGGCAGTCCCAAGTAAAAATAGCGGAATCACTTCTTTGAGATACCATTCGATCCGCGCCAACGTCTTCAAAATGACATTTGATAATACAGGCCAACGCATTGGGGGCAGCTCAACCAGCAGTTTCATTCGCTCACCCGGCATAAGGCGCGCTGCCAGCCAGCCAATCGCCAACAAAACAATCGCTACCACGCCACTCCAAATCAACATCGCACTGAATGAAACTCCAGCCAGAATACCCATAACAACCCCTAACTGCGCAGAGCAAGGGACCGCCAGGGCCAGAAGCAAAATCACTAATAAACGCTCCCGCTTGGTTTCCAAAACACGGGTGGTCAGTGTGGCCATGGTCACACATCCTAATCCAAGAACCATCGGGAGGACTGCCTTTCCATTGAGGCCCATTCGCTGGAACAAGCGATTGCTCAGTGCAGCTAACCGAGGCAGGTAACCAGAATCTTCCAAGACTCCAAAAGCCAAGAAAAAGGTGGTCACAATGGGCAGGATCAAGGCCAGAGCATATGTAACCCCCATAGTCCAGAGACCATACTCACCGACCAATAGATCAACCAGGAGTGGTATAGGTACCAGGCGGCTAACCTAGGCTACCACCCAGGGATTGATCACTTGACCAAAAAGGCCCTCTTCTAACAATCCAACTAGGATACCTGCGCCGAAGACACCGACAAACCAGTAGAGACCATATAAGATCACTGCCAGTATCGCCCATCCCAAGATCGGGTGGGTTGCCAGGCGGCCCAGTGTGGTTGATATTCCACGCCAACCATTTCCAGCATCTACAACAACTGCTGATACAACCCCTTCCATATAATCAAGGCGCACTCCCTGGATAACGTATGAAAGAGGATCGATGAAGGATAGCTGCAATAATTGTCGCTGGGCATGCAACTCTTGGTAATTTTGTTCTTGGAGATGTTCCTGCAGCCACTTCTCAGTTACCGGGTCACAGCTCAACCAGAGCAGTGAGAGCGCCCGGTTGGATATTGGGGTTTGCAGTGCAGAGAAATAAGTGCTGATATTAGCAATCGCATTTTCGATTTCAATAGGGTATGCCAATCGAAAATTCGGTGATTGATTGGTCCCTAATGCAGCGGTTAATTCTTTGAGACCCTGGCTGCGGATGGCTGTGGTGGGGATGACTGGTATTGACAGATACTCTGCCAGCAAAGCATGATTCAGGCTGATACCCCTTGAATGGGCCTCATCCATCATATTCAGTGCCAGCACAAGCGGCACGCCCATCTCCGCCAACTGGACAGTGAGGTTTAATGTGTGGCGCAAATTCTTTGCATCACCCACCTGTAAAATGGCGCTTAAGGGCTCATACAAAAGTACTCGCCCTGTGACTTGTTCGTCTTCAGAATGAGAGGGAAAAGCGATTACACCTGGAGTATCTATCAGCGTGGTATCGGGCAGGTTTCGTAAGCTGCCGCGGGTCACTTCCACAGTTGTGCCTGGATAATTGGAAACGATCACCCTTTGACCAGTCAATTTTTGGAACAAGACCGACTTACCAACGTTCGGGTGACCTACCAGGGCAATGCATCCAACTCCGCTCTCAATCTGCACTGGGATAGTCGTCGGGAATTGCATAATTAATCAACCCCCATAGATGTGTCCCTATCAATCCTTGACTGATGGCAATTTGCGCATAATCCGTATAGCATGATCGAACCTGTGGTCACGCGAGCTTCATTTAATTCTTGGAACTGGGATTTGATAGAGCTAAATAAACTGCTGTCGAACTCGATTACATTCCTGCAGCTGGTGCACATAAAGTGATGGTGCTCACTTGGCAGGGCTGGATCGAACCTTTCCTGGCGACGTCCTTCATCAAATACACGTGCGCTGACCAAATTTTCCGCCTCTAACCAGCGCAAGGTGCGGTAGACAGTGGACAGGTTTAAGTCAGGATCTTTCTCCCGAGCCAATAGGAATAAATCCTCGGCAGTTGGGTGCTCACTGAGAGAGTCGAGGATCGTGAACAGCAAGCGGCGTTGGGCCGTCAGCCGTCCACCTTGACCACGGAGGCGCTCTTGAGCTGCGCTTACCAGATCACCCATACAGTACAACCTTATTGCAAATCATTTGCAATAATTATAAGGAAATACTTGATCGCCTTGCAGTGACGTTTATCCAATTCCCCCATGACAATAATTACATCTTTCCCGAACAGCTGAGAGCAAAATCAGGGGTAAAACTCGAACAGCGCTGGGGTACCCCGCTATCGGTAACTGGGCTAATTCTCCCGGCAGCGGGCTGGGTTTACCCGGTCAAGTCTTTGCTGATAGATTGCGTAACCCAAGCCGCCAAAATAAAGATCACTCTTAAATTTTCAGCACAAACGCAGACCAATGCATCGACATAACATAATTATCTTACACAAGATACAGCAGAGCAAGCCTACCGCCAGCTTGAATCCTCATGCGTGATGCGAACAAATCAGAGATAGAGTTAATTGGATAATCAATATCCATTTACTTGTTTTTGGTTTATAATTTTGCAGTAATCTTTAGTTTGTCAGGATGAGCGGCGTTTGTGTAGTTTCAGCGGCAGGCAACCTGCACCTTTATGGCATAATAAGCACAAAAATATCTAAACACCCAGAAAAATCTTGACGAAAGGAGGTGAATCGCAATGGCAGTCGATCCCGTTTGTGGTATGGAAGTTGATGAA
>DATKXE010000647.1:0-10358 GCA_035529195.1 Anaerolineales bacterium | reverse complement strand
AATTGTACGTTTGCAAGGCCGCCCGACCCCATCTGTGCTGTCAGAACAGCTGCCAGGTCTGGTCGCTTCACTGCGCTTTGGGAAATCGATGCGCTGGAACAGCAGCAATATCTCCTTTTCAAGACCCATCCGCTGGTTGCTGGCACTATTCAATGAACAGGTGCTGCCATTTTCATATGCCGGAATACCCTCGGGTGATTCCACCCGAGGACTTCGTTTTTACCAACCAGAAGAGATCGAGGTGAGATCTCCCAAGACTTACTTCTCGTCTCTTGCCGGTCAGGGTATTATCCTTGACCAGGACGAGCGCGCGCAGCGCATCCGTGAGCAGGTGGATGAGTTGGCGGAAGAAATTGGGGGTCAGGCGGTGGTAGATGCCGACTTATTAACTGAGGTTACCAATCTTGTTGAAGCACCATTGGGGATACGTGGATCCTTCGACTCCGAACATTTAGAATTACCGCGGGAAGTCTTGATTTCAGTGATGAAGAAACACCAACGCTACTTCCCGGTGGAAGAGAACGGGCAGCTTCTGCCATATTTCATTGCGGTCACCAACCGGGGTGAATCTGACCGCTCCCAAGAATTAGACCTGATCATCGAAGGTAATGAGCATGTCATCCGCGCACGATTTGCAGATGCAGCATTCTTCGTCAGCGAAGATGTCAAACAGCCTCTGGAAGATTATCTGCCTAAACTGGACAGCTTGATGTTCCAAAAGGATTTAGGTTCGGTCCTGGATAAAGCACAGCGTATCCGAGACCTGGTGGCTGATCTTGCCCCTCAGTTGGGCTTGAGTGCAGAGCAAGTACAGGTCGGCCAGCGGGCAGCAGAGTTATGCAAAGCAGACCTGGTAACCCAAATGGTCGTGGAAATGACTGCCCTGCAGGGCACCATGGGTCGTTATTACGCCCAAAATTCAGGTGAGCTGCCTTCTGTCGCAGATGCGATCTTCGAGCACTACCTGCCTCGTTACGCGGGCGATGAAACACCGAGATCATTGCCCGGGCTGGCGGTTGGTCTGGCGGACCGCTTGGATTCTCTCGCGGGTTTATTTGCTGTGGGTCTCGCACCCTCCGGCACTAAAGATCCATTTGGGCAACGACGAGCCGCCCTGGGTGTGGTTGGCAATTTGATGGATTGGAACCTGGATTTTGATCTACGGGCAGCACTGCAGGCTGCTGCCAAACGTTTACCCCGTGATATGAGTCCCGAAGACCTGGAAAGCTGCCTTAATTTTATTATTGAGCGTCAGCGCAACCTGCTGCTCGAACTTGGAGAGCCGTTTGACGTGATCGATGCCGTCCTTTCTGCACAAGGCTACAACCCCAACCGCGCCTCGCAGGCAGTGACTGTTTTGAGCGCCTGGGTGAAACGATCTGATTGGGATACGATTCTCCCAGCTTATGCGCGCTGCGTGCGCATCACCCGCGACCTGGATCAAATTTACCCAGTAGATGACGGCATCTTTGAGGAAAATGCTGAAACTGCTCTTTTTAAAGCCCTTTTTGTGGCTGAAAATGAGGCGCGCACTCCCGGCTCAGTTGATGATTTCCTAAATGCTTTTACTCCCCTGATGTCTCATATCGACCAATTCTTTGACCAGGTGCTGGTGATGGTAGAGGAGGATCGGGTGCGTGAAAACCGTCTAGGGCTCCTGCAGCGCATCTCTGCCCTGGCAGATGGTGTGGTCAATATGTCGAAGCTGGAAGGATTCTGATCAGCGTCAATTGAAATACCGAAAAGCAGCTATTCCGAACCCGCCATTCCTAATTGGCGGGTTTTTCATGGAAATCATCCATGTATGCTTTGATGGTCGGTATAGAAGTCAAGTTTTTGTAAAAGAAATTATTGACGAGATTAATCACGATTTCCCGGGCAGCTTCTGCTTCTGAAGACAGCAGTTCATTTGACTCCTGGCGGGTCAGGCTGTCACGCAGGTTTAACAAATGGCGGACGATCTCTGTTTCCTGGTCCCCTTCCAGTGCATCGATCACTGACATGATCAACTGGTCAGCCTGGGCCAGCACATTGTCCAGAGAGAGGGTAGAGCCAGGTCCGAAACTATCATCAATCGTCCGGATCAGCGACCAAACCTGGTAGAGCATGGTGGTTGGTTCATCGAACAACTCACGCAGATAGGCAGCTTCTTCATAGCGACCCGTTAACCGGAAAACGTTGTACATGCGCTTGGCAGCTTTGCCGTAATTGATATCTTTGGTCAAGTACTTGTTTACTTCTTTTTCGAGTTGGATGACGTAATCATCCATCGCGTCAGGAGAAACATGTTTCATCAGCTTAGAAAAGATGGGCACCGACTGGGCGTCCAAATAAACTTCCTGGAAATAGCCGTCCAGGTAATTGTCGAGCGGGGTGATGCTGCCATCCGGGGCTTCCCAGGTGACATCGAGCATATTGCTGGCGTTCGCCAGCCTACCCCGGGCTGGGTCGGCGATCACCCAATCCAGTTTGCACCATCCAGGGTCAGCCGAGGCCTCATCCCAAAGGATAGTTGCGTGGGTACCTTCCGGGCGAAAGCCTTCAATTACCCCGGCCTGGATGTCTGACGCGGTCCATGAGATCGGTGCCCCTTTCTTGATCACGATGTCACCTTTGACCATATTGTGGGGGTAAGAACCAAATTTCACTTCGATCAGTTGGTAGTTGGGACCTTTCATGGTTTCGAGTGCCTTTTCACGCATGATCTTGGCTAAAATTTGGCATGCCTCCTGGCGTGTGTCTGCAATGATATTGACTCGTTCGAAATAATCACAATCTCCTGGGTAGGTTTGGATCTTCGATTGGGCCGAAGATCCGGAAAGGGCCAGCGCGGTTTCCACGACTCCTGGCTGGTCTTTGAATTCGACCAAGCGCCCAATTTCCCGAAAACGCGCCAGATCGCTGGGGTTAAAATCCAACATTACGACTTTGTGTCCGAAGACACCTGTCTCGAGGTCCATCGATATTTCCGTATCAGAATCTGCTGCCATTGCAGAAAGCCACTGTAAGGCCTCAGCCTCGCTGATTTCTACACCGAGCTTTTTGGCTGACTCAATGATCAGTTTCAATTCCATCGAAGCACTGGATGATGGCTTGTCTTCCATAGTTGGGTTCTCCTTCATTATTGGTAGGTATCGTGGTAATAATTTGAGGTTTGGATGTTTTTAGTATGCCTTGGTGGTCGAACCCGCAGCTGGGTCTGGTGAATTAATCTGCGAGCCAGGGATTGTTTATGCCTTAGGTAAACCGTTTCAGGAACCCTTTTGTTACACTATTTGACATTTTTGGCCTGGTGGTACATACGGGAAAAAATCTCTGCTTGGTCGCAGGCGTCCTCAAGTGCATTATGGCTAATCTTTTTCCCTCCCAGGTAATCAACTGCCACGTTGCTCATGGCGGTGTCCTTCCAGGATGAACCGTGCAAGCCCATATAAAAAGCCTTCATGTCGAGAGCAGCATGCCCAAAAGGATTTCGTCCCAGGTAGCGATGAAAGTAATCGCTCACGAACATCCAATCAAAGGGAGCATTGAAGGCGACGAATACAGGCTGCTGTCCTGAGGGAACAACCCCATCCAACCAGGATTCGAAACGAGCCATGGCTTCAGGTGGGGAGACCCCGTTGGATCTTAATTGATTGAGTGAAAGATTATGAATTGCGTAAGATTCAGGCAGCATCTCATCATTTACTGGCTGAAGTTCAATATAGAAATTTTTCTCTGGGTGCGATATTGAACAAGCGCCGATGGAGAGTAATGAATACTGGCCAGGATTTGGTCCCGCGGTTTCAACATCTACGGAAATATAGGTTTCGTCTAAAGTATTTGGTGGCATGAAAATATTATAATTGCTTTCAATCCTGTAAGATCAGGCTTTTTTCTGCTAAACATGCAGAAAAACAATCCAATGAGGACTGCGCAAAAAGACACAACTGGTATAATTTAGCCCCGTTTACCACCAGTTTTGTCTATTAGGTGTGTCATGCGCAACCAATTATCTTCCTGGGGTGTTTAATAATTAGCGCTGCTGAAGGCAAAGTTCAGGCTGCAAATGTCCACGATTGATGAGATTAAAAATCGGATCGATATCGTTGACCTGATTTCGGAGACCGTGCAACTGCGCCGCACGGGGAAGAACTATACAGGTTTCTGCCCCTTCCACAGTAATACCCGCACTCCGGCGTTTGTTGTATTCCCCGAGACAGGTTCCTGGCGTTGTTTTGGTCAGTGCAACGAAGGTGGGGATATTTACGGCTTCGTGATGAAGAAAGAAGGCTGGGATTTCAGCGAAGCATTAGCCAATCTGGCTGAACGGGCGGGTGTCGAACTTAAACCATTGACCCCAGGTGAGCAAGAATCAATTGATGAACATGATCACCTGAGAAACTTGCTCGAAGATGCCATTACATTCTATCGTCACAATTTGCTGAATACACCGGCTGGGAAACCTGTCCTGGAATACCTGCACAGGAAACGCAGTTTGAGCGAGGCAACGATTGAAACTTTTGGTCTGGGTTATGCACCCAATTCTTGGGATGCGGGTCTCAAACACTTTACTTCCAGGGGATATGACCAGGTTGATTTGATCGCCTGTGGTTTGGTTACTGAGCGGGAGGCGGCTGGTGATTCAGAGCCGGCAGCTATTTATGACCGTTTCCGTCACCGGATCATGTTTCCGATCCGGGATGAGCGAGGACGGATGGCAGGTTTTGGAGCTCGGATTGTAAATCCCGAAGATGTGCCTAAATTTCTGAATTCTCCACAAACTGCAATTTTCGATAAAGGGCACATCCTTTACGGACTTGATCGGGCAAAAAAAGAAATTCGAACCCAAGACCAGTCCGTGATCGTTGAAGGCTATCTGGATGTGATTGCCCTGCACCAGGAGGGTTTTACAAACGCAGTATCACCCATGGGAACCGCCTTGAGCGAGTATCAACTGCGCATGCTGAAGCGCTTTTCCCGCCGCATCGTATTGGCCATGGATGCGGATGCGGCGGGGGATAAGGCCACGCTACGGGGGTTGGAGGTTGCCCGGCAAGCATTAGACCGCGAACCTGACCCGGTATTTGACGCCCGTGGTTTATTGGGCAGTGAAGCGCGCTTGAAGGCGGATATCAGGGTAACGACTCTACCTGAGGGCCTTGATCCAGATGAAGTCGTATTTCAGGACGCGGCTCATTGGCAGGAAATTGTGGCTGAGGCGCGTCCGATCGTGGTGCATGTTATGGAATCCTTGGCAAAGGAACAAGATTTGGAGGATGCCAAGGTGAAGTCAAATATCGCCAACCAGGTTTTACCTTTAATAGAGGACGTACCTGATGCCGTAGAGCGGGAGGCTTATCGCCAGCGATTAGCCCGATTGCTAATGGTCGACGAACGCGCCTTTACCGAATTCTCCAAAACTCCCACCAGAAGACGTCGCCCGAATTTGAGGTACGGATCCACCGCTTCCCAAGTCGAAGGATCAGTGACAGGCGAACTTGCAATCCATGCGCCACCAGAATTATTGGAAGAACATATCTTGAGTGTTCTGCTTCGCCGTCCGGACCTGGTTTACCGGGTGGATCGCGCCCTGCAGGAGAATGGTCTTAACCGGCTAGCAGTTGATGATTTCCGATCTGGGGACCATCAAGCCTTGCTGCAGCTGGTTGATGAGTCGTTGAAACAAGATCGCTCAGAACCTCAATTGTTCGTTCAAAACAGATTGTCTTTACCGCTCATGGATTTGGTGGACCGCCTTTTAGCAAAAACCGATCAGTTAGATCCGAACGAAGATAAAGTCTTAGAAGATTTGGTACGCACGCTGCTAGTTCTTCGCCAGCGCCGATTACACCAGGAGATTGAGCATGTTCAGTTTCTAATGCAGGAAGCCCAGCTGGTTGAAGACCCAAGTGTTGCCGAAATACAAAAGACAATGATGCAATATATTGCTGCTCGCAGCAGGCTTGATCAGGCGTTAGGGTTCTACACGAGTCATATGATTCAGTAAGGAATGGAGGCACTTCTTGGCTCGGAATAAATTGCAAGATATTAAAGAAGAGGTATCTGGTGAAAAGGGGGATCTGGCCCAGGATTCGCAAGATATTGTGGAGGCTACCTTTTCCATAAAGCAGGTCCAAGAAGCACTCACTGAATCAGATTTGGATGCTCAGGGAGAACCGGATGAGGTTGCTATATTACGTGAAGAAATGGAACTGGGTGACCTCAAAAAGGAAAAACCGGCCGATATATTAGCAGACCCGAGCATGGCGGGTGAATTAAGTGATGATCCTGTTCGCCTGTACTTGAGGGAGATTGGCGGCATTGATCTGCTCATTCCTGATCAGGAATTTTGGCTGGCTACTCAAATTGAAGCCTCTCGCCGTGTTGAATCGCTCACTCGCCAGCACCCTCTGATCCGCACGAATGACTCGCTTCCCCAGGGAATTTACAAAGCACTTTATGAGGAATTGTTGACCTCATGGAAGCGGGTAGTGGAAGATAACCTGCGCTTGGGATTTGAGGTTCCAGATTTGAGATTGATTTTGAGGGAAGCTCAAATGCTGCGCCAAACCTGGGCTTCGGAAACACCATCCTACCTGCACGCATATTTGGATAATGGCTTATGGGGCAAAGATGCACTATGGGATGGAGTCGCTCGCAATGCATTGACAGTATTTGTTTGTCTTTACCTCTTGCCAGATCCGCTTGCTGATTATTTGGATGCTCATCTGGCGAATCGCGAAAAATTACCCACCAATAAAACTTTCTTTGGGCATCTTCCTGATGATGAGATCTTGCAAGATGAAATCGAGGATGCACGTTATAGAGCACAAGATTCCCACAACGCGATTATCAGGGCAAATTTACGGTTGGTGGTCAGCGTGGCAAAAAAGTATATTGGGCGGGGAAGTAATTTTCTGGATCTGATCCAGGAAGGTAATATTGGTTTACTGAGAGCGGTCACAAAATTCGATCCCACCCGAGGCTATAAATTCAGCACTTACGCCACCTGGTGGATTCGCCAATCCATCAGTCGTTCGATCGCAGATCAAGCGCGCACGATTCGAATTCCTGTGCATGTATTTGAATCGATCAACCGGTTGATGCGTGCCCAACGCAAGCTAGTTCAAGTGCTGGGTCGGGATCCGAATAGTGATGAGTTAGCCCTGGAAGCGGATTTCATGGATCCGCCAGATGTTGAGATCATCATGCAAGCGCGTGAAGATGGGACTCAAATCCCAATTGATGTACGCCGGCGCTGGATGAGGGCTGCGAATAAGGTCAGTAAAATTATGCGCGCTTCAGAAGAACCCATGTCCCTGGAAAGTCCAGTTGGGACTGAGGATAGCAGCCAGCTGGGAGATTTTATCGAGGATCATGATGCGCTCGAGCCTATGGATGCTGCGGCTCGAGAAATGCTGCGTGAACAAGTTAAAAATGCGCTGGCTGTCTTATCTGATCGAGAACGCGAGGTTTTAGAGCTGCGTTTTGGCCTAATAGATGGAAAGGACCATACTTTAGAAGAGGTGGGACAGCACTTCAGTGTTACCCGTGAACGAGTACGCCAGATCGAAGCTAAAGCACTGCGTAAATTACGCCACCCAACTCGCAGCCGTAATCTACGCGAATATTTAGGTTAAATGACCCCATTCATTTCTGCAACCTGGACCCTGTTTGCTGGGGCGATGGTGCTCTTCCTGCCAGGCTTCGCCTGGCTGGCTTTCTTTTGGGATCCTGAGCAGGATACTTTCGAACGGTTGGCTGACGCGCTCGGATTGAGCATCTCATTGATTGCTTTTCTTGCGCTTTATGCATATCTCTTTGGCTTGCGCCTCACACCGGTTTCCATCATTGCTGTGTATTGCGTATTGGCTATCCCGGCTTTTTTGGGACTGAGACGTTGGTGGAAAGAAAGGAATCCGGGAATAAGCAGTGCCGATCAGGGGCCTGAAGAACCCGCGTATCTTGAAGATTCTAATGGTCACAACTACCAATCGTCCTCTTTGGTGCAGGGTAAGCTGGTTTACCTTATCCTTACTCTGATCTTTCTGGTTGTTCTGATCTGGCGATTTTTTCAAATCCGCGAGGTGGTACTACCTTTGTGGGTGGACTCGATTCATCACGTTCAGATCGTGGTATTGTTCCTTGAAAATGGCGGCATACCAGAAACCTTTGAGCCTTACATGCCGGTGCCGTTTTATTACCATTACGCATTCCATGCTTTGGCAGCGGTATTCTCGTTTTTTACGCGCCTCAGCCCACCTGAGACGGTTCTTTACCTGGGGCAGGTTCTCAATGCTGCCATTGCACTGGCAGTTTATCGCCTGGGAAAAGCTCTGTGGGGAGGTTGGCGGCGGGCAGTCTTGAGCGCCATTCTGGTTGCCTTCGTAACCCAGATGCCGGCATATTACGTTACCTGGGGCCGCTATACCTTATTGACCGGGATGCTGCTGCTTCCTTTAACCCTGGGATCTGCCTTAGACATGGTCAATAAGGGCGTAAAGCTATCACGATTATTCACTTTTGGATTATTGACCGCCGGTATACTTTTATGCCATTATTTTGCTGCAGCCCTATTGGCAATATTTCTGATTATCCTTGGAGTTAAGGTGCTGCTTGGCAATATTCGCAATAAGACTCATCCGGTGTGGAGCACCTGGCTGCCATTGCTCCTGGCAGCACTGGTTGGAATGATCTTAGCAGGACCCTGGTTATACCGAATGTGGGGTTATGCTCAGCAGGGGGTCAAGGTTGTCGCTATTCAACCGACCCTGGAAGCTGTTAATGAATTATATTTTCCTGAGTATCTGACTTATCTTTGGCGACTGTTGGGACCTGACCGTAATCAAACCTTGTTGTTCCTGGCGCTGCCGGGGTTGGTTATTTCCTTATTCCGGGATCGAACTCGAGCATTTGGGGTGTGGACGATCGTCTTGTCCATGCTCAGTTTGCCAGTAGGTTTTTATATTGCTCCCTTCAGACCGGATCACGCAGTCATTGTGTTGTTCCTGCCAACTGCTTTGCTGGTCGCCGAACTGCTGGTCAGTTTCATCGACTGGTCGCCGATCGAGAAACTCACCTCCATTAAAGTAGTTGTGGTTTTGTTTTTATTCACGATGCTGGTTGGCTGGGGAATCTTTGAAACGCGCACGGTGATAAACTCCGCGACGATTCTTGCTACCAGGGATGACCTTGAAGCGATTAATTGGATCGATAGCAATACCCCGCCAGGGGCTCGCTTTGGGATCAATGTAACCCATTGGCAGTACGGCAGCTACCGGGGCGTTGATGGAGGTTGGTGGATAACCCCGTTGGCAGCTCGCATGACAACACTTCCTAATGGTCTCTATGGGATGGGAGACAGTGAATATACTGATCAGGTGAATTCAGTTGCCGGGCAGTTCAGCCAATTAAATGGCTGTACACAAGAATTCTGGGAAATCGCTCGGGCAGAAGATCTGACCCATATTTATCTTTCTGCGAATCGGGGTTCGATGCAGCCAGATCAGTTCGAGGATTGCCCCGGGGTGGAATTGATCTTTCAAAATGAGAGAGTGTATTTATATCGGATTGAGTATATAATTAAGCCAGATTCAGATTGACCTTTATCATCGATTGTGAAATTTGACACCGATTCGACCCTATGATAAGATAGTTGAGTTTTGGAGAAGTTCAGTCCGGGGTGAGGCGTTCCTTAAAATTATCGGCCCTTAACCAAAGGGCACCAGAATAGTTTGGGGTAATCGTTCACCCCTTGCTATTTTAAACTGCTGGGGCTGTCTTATGTTTCTCGATTATCTACCACTTTTTATTTTATTTACTCTCGCGATTATTCTAGCGGGGTTTGTCGTGGTGCTGGGTCATGCTTTCGGACCCCACAAACCTACAGAACGCAAATCACAGCCGTACGAATCGGGGATGACGCCGATTGGTCCAGGTACACGTCGCCTCCCGGTGAGGTTTTACCTGGTTGCTGTTCTTTTTATCCTTTTTGATATTGAGGTAGTTTTCTTTTATCCCTGGGCGGTCACCTTCCGCCAGTTGGGTTTATTTGGTTTAATCGAAATGCTCATCTTCATTTTGATTTTATTGGTTGGATATGTTTATGCTTGGAAGAAAGGAGCATTGGAATGGGAATAGAACAGAAAGCTGCAGATTTAGGTGCTGTCACGATGCGTATTGAGCAAGCGGTAAATTGGGCGCGCACATACGCCATGTGGCCGATGCTGTTTGGTTTGGCTTGCTGTGCCATTGAAATGATGGCAGGTCAGGCAGCCAAGCATGATATGAGCCGCTTTGGCATGGAGTTAATGCGTGCAACGCCGCGCCAGTCGGATCTGATGATTATCTCTGGCAGGGTGACGCGCAAGATGGCA
>DATKXE010000646.1:0-2644 GCA_035529195.1 Anaerolineales bacterium | reverse complement strand
ATTGTAAGCCGGTGCGCTCCTGAGTGAGATCAATTCGACAGTTACAAAGGTGATCGCTCCCAGGACACAAGCCCAGCCGCTCAAACGGATAAACTTTGATTTTGACATGTGAATTCCTTTTTGTATGTGTTCTCCGACTACAGATTTGACGTAATCGATTAGGATTAGGACCCACAGGTTCAGCATCCCGGGCAGACCAGCCTGGCGGTAGCTTCTCAGGCAGCAATCCCGAAAAACCTGCGCCATATGCGGTCCATATTCATGCCGAAACCCGGTTGGATAAGCCATGAGCAGCGTATCATAGAGCGAAATCGAGAGCGCAACGGCTGAAGGATCATCAGATTCATGCTTCATGATTTACTCCTCATCCCGCACTCTCAAACACATTCTTGCGCTGCAGAACCGCTACCTGGATAACCAGGCGCTGTGACTCTGCCTGCAGGACCTTGCGCCCCAGCTCGGTCAGCCCGTAATAGCGCCGCCGCTGGTCGTCCAGGTCCGGGTCCGGTCGCTCGTCGCTCTCGCAGATCAATCCTGCCTTGAGCATGCGCTTGATCGAACCGTAGAGTGTGCCTGGACCCATGTTCACCTGGCCGCCCGTATTGGCATCGACCTCCAGCATGATCCCGTAGCCGTGCTTGTCACCATCTGCTAAAGCCAGCAGGATGTTGAAAACAGCCGGGGATAGCGGGACATGTGCTTCAGGGTCTTTGATCAATTCACTCATTGTAGCTCCTCTTCGTATATATCCGTGCACGATATATTCATTACGGATATTTTATACCCTAATTATCGGTTTGTCAAGGGTGTATCCGCAACGGATGTATTATTCTTTGCTTCTTCAGTTGGTGGGATAAATCGCTTTGGTTGAACAATTTGGACAGGTTATTCGTACCAATCTGCCCTGGTCAAGGGTAATTTACTGCTGCCATCGCTGTCTTGCTTGACCAGCAGGCTCTGGTAGACATTCAGTCTCCCGTTCGAGAAACCATACGCATAAGCTGACATGAACAAGCGCCACACCCGGTAGGTAGGTTCGGAAACAAATTCCAGGGCGCTCAGGTGGTTCTCCTCCAGTCTATGCACCCAGTGCCGCAAAGTGAGCGCATAATGCTCGCGCAGGCTCTCCACATCCCGTACTTCAAATCCTGATTTTTCTGCCGCTTTCAATGAGATGTTGATCGGTGTCAGTTCCCCATCCGGAAAGACATAGCGCTGTGAAAAGGTTGGCTCGCTGCGCGTCTTGACTCTAGCGCTGCTGGCGATGCCGTGGTTGAGGAACACTCCACCCGGGCGCAGCACTTCCATTGCTTTCTTGAAATAGGTCCCCAGCTTTGCCGATCCCACGTGCTCAATCATGCCGACGCTGACCAGGGCATCATAGCCTTCGCTAACCTCAATCTCCCGGTAATCCTGCACGACAACACGTGCCTTGCCATCCAGCCCGGCTTCAACCAGGCGCTGGTTTGCCAGTTCCGCTTGCGGTTGGCTGAGCGTGATGCCCTTCACCCCAACACCGTAATTCTCAGCCGCATACTTGACCAGGCCTCCCCACCCGCAGCCGATATCCAGCAGGTGATGACCAGGTTTTAAGCGCAGTTTGCGGCAGATATAATCCAGCTTGCGCAGTTGCGCAGAATCCAGGTCTTCCTCCGGATCATCGAAATACGCGCACGAATAAACCAGGTTGCGATCCAGCCACAGGGCATAGAAGTCATTGGAGACATCGTAATGGTAAGAAATCGCCTGGCGATCGCGATCGATTGAATGCACATCACCAGTCAGATCAGCAGGTCCGCGTCTACCTTGAACATGGACATCGCCTTCTGGGAGGCGTCTCAAGGACAGGCTTAACTTGAGTTTTTTTTGCATGCTGGCTGTGGTTTTTTCCAGGCTTTCCCCCAAATCGTAAACACGTTCGATTTCACCCTCTATATCGAAGTCATCATACAGGTAAGCTTCCGCCAGGCCCATCTCGCTCATCGAAGAAAACATCGACTTCAATGCCCCCGGATGGTTCAGCACGATGGTTGCATCTCTCGGTTTTTCATCCGGCCAGAGACTTCCATCCCATATTCGCACACCCACCCCGCTTTCAGCATCTTTTGGGAGCAGTTCATCCAGGATGTTAAGTGTGATCGATTTTGCACGATCTGCCGATTTCGTTTGATCTTCCACCATTACTGCCTCCACTAAGTGTCAAATAAATGACTGCAGGATACACCTCTCTATCCTAGCATTAATCCTGTTCGAATGCAAAAAAACCACCTTCTGGAATCTAGAAATAAGATATCCTGGAAGATTGGGGCATCCCATTCTTTCAACATTTGTTGGGGATATGGAAACCTGCCCTACTTTTCCGTGGGGTCGGGGACTCCCCGTTTCGGATGATCGAATCTTTCCGTGGATTAATTGTGACAACCTTGTTGTTGAGTTCTGCAGCTTACCCCCATTGGTTTGGATAAAGAGCTTACTTATTTACGCTTCGTGCTTCACAAATTTGTCTATTTCTATTTCCCCCAATGCTCGCATCAGATCCGGGCCGTCAAGGATCACGGTTGTATAACGCACACCAGACCCAATTGAAACCTCCCCCTCCTGGATTACGCTGCGGTCGACGAGGACACGCATTGGAACAGCTAGT
>DATKXE010000645.1:0-12731 GCA_035529195.1 Anaerolineales bacterium | reverse complement strand
CGCTCGAAATCTACTACAACCGGTGTCAGTAAATGAGGGATGCCGTTATACCCGGTTAATTCCACCCTCTTCGGATCGACCATCAGGAGACGTAAATCGTCTGGCGAATTGTTTAACAGCAAACCGCAGATAATGGCATTCACAGAGACTGATTTGCCCGAACCCGTGGCACCTGCGATCAACAAGTGGGGCATTGCTGACAGGTCTGCGGCGGCTGGATTCCCGGCAACATCTTGACCCAAGGCGAAACGTAGGGGTGATTTCAGGCGTTGAAAAGCTTCGCTCTCGAGAACGTCGCGTAAAGCGACCAGGGATATCGATTCGTTTGGTACCTCGATACCGACAAAGTTTTTTCCGGGTACTGGAGCCTGGATTCGAATCCGTTTGGCAGACAGGGCTAAAGCCAGGTCATCGGCCAGGGAAGATATCTTGTTCACCCGGACTCTCATCTGCCCGCTGCGACCTTGGATAAATCCAGGTTCGACACCAAACTGGGTGATTGTTGGTCCGCGATTGAGCTCCACCACTTTGGCTGGTGCACCGAAGGATGCCAGCGTATCCTCAATCAATCGAGCTCGTTGGCGATCGAACTCATCATCGAAGGAGAAATCTTCCCCAGACTCGAGAATCTCGTCAATCACCGGCAGGACCCACTCTTTAGGTGCGCTGATTTCGTTGGCGGAGGTCAATCCAAGTGCCGGTCGCTGTGATTCTGCTGTTGCCACCTCGGGTAGCGGACCACCTGTGGGGTGCGCTGTGGCTGGTTTAATGAATTTCGTAACAAGCCCGGCGACCAGATTGTCCCAGGTTTTACGAAGCCAGGAGGTAATTGGCGAAAGCCATCCGAAGAGTTCTGGGACTGATAGTTCCAGAGAAAAAGCCAGCGCGATTAATGTTCCTGCAGCCAAGGTGATCGCGGCCCCCTTCCATCCGAAATTGGGTTGGAGCAGTGCAACCAGGACGCCGCCCAGATACCCACCTCCCTGGCTTTGTGCTGCCAGGTCGAAGATCTCTGCCCGGTTTTCTGGAAAACTGAACAGATGCAGCCAACCAAGAAATAGTGTGAAGAACAAGAACAATCCAACCAGGCGTATGGGTTCTAATTGGGGCAGCTGTTCAAAATGACGCAGGATCAACCATAAACCGAGCGCTATCAATCCTAAAGGCAGCAAATACATGCCCCAACCGAAGGATTTCCCAATAATCGCCAGCCAACCGCTGGACAACCAACCATTGTTGCTTGAGAGCAGGCTGAGCAAAGTCAGCAGCCCAAGCAGCACCATGCCGATTCCCAGAATATCCAACTTGCGGTCAAGCGTTAAGTTGCTCCAGAAAGACGGTTTTATTGATTCCTGGCGCGTACTAGCAGTCTTGCGACCCGATTTTTTTGCAGTCGACCGCTTGGATTGAGAAGAGGTTTTTCTTGAGGATTTTGCAGCCTTTTTGGTTGGCATAATACCTAAATGTGCACTAGTGTATTTGCGAGGATTATAGCACAAATGGTCTGACAATCCTTCTCGTTGATAATGGTCGCGTGAAGGTTGGTTTGCCAGCCTGGAAGATATAAAGGCGAGTTAAGGTACAATTCTTAATGCGCTGTATTTTGGATGATCATCAGGTACTAAATTGCGCACAAGGCAGCCACAATGTTCGATATCATCTTTCTTGGGACTTCAGCTTCTGCACCCTCTATTCACCGGGGATTAACTGCGCAGGTTATTAAACATGATGAATATCGCTTCCTGATCGATTGTGGTGAAGGTACTCAGCGCCAGATATTAAAATCTGGGCTCGGTTTTAAGCGCTTGAACCGCATTCTGATCACCCATGGACATCTTGATCACATTCTCGGTTTAGCGGGATTGCTGTCCACTTTCTCGCGTTGGGAGACAATCGAGGATTTAGAGATTTATGCCGGGCGGTGGGCATTGGAGCGGATTCGCGATCTGGTTTTTGGGGTAGTTTTGCGAGGCGCTCGACCCCCCATGGGAATCCATTTGATCGAAGTAGAGACTGGTGTACTCTTTGAGGCGGATGATTTATCTGTTTCTGCATTCCCAGTTCACCACCGTGGGCCTGATTGCTTTGGATACTTGTTTGAAGAAAAATCTCGCCGGCCCTTCCTGCCGCATAAGGCTGAGCAGTTGGAGATCCCCCCTGGTCCACTGCGACGAAAACTTGTTGCCGGTCAAACGGTCCAACTACCCGATGGGCGTGTGATCGAACCTGATCAGGTGCTTGGACCTGCCCGGCCGGGAACCCGTATGGTGCATGTGGGTGATTCCGGGCGCACTGATAATTTGCTTGAAGTATGTCACCAGGCGGATCTCCTGGTGATCGAAGCTACTTACCTGAATGAGGAGGCTGAGATGGCGCGCAATTTTGCCCATCTCACCGCTCGCCAGGCTGCAGAACTGGCTCGGGAGGCCGAAATAAAAAACCTGATCTTGACTCATATCTCTCGACGTTACCGTGAGCGGGACGTGATAGCAGAAGCCCGGGAAGTATTTCCTCAAACAGCTGTGGCGCGCGATTTTGATGTTTTCCAGCTAAAAAGAGAAGAATGCCTTCAAATTGCGGGGAAATAAAACCGAAAGAACTATTTAAGTCAGCGTTAATATAACCTCAGTCTTAATGATGGGGTTACTTGGTAGCTTATTGTGATTTTCCCGCTGCTGCTAATAATCAGGTTGAATGGATGATTGTTATCTAGACTGTTGCCCCGGTAAAATTAAACCCGCTGAGTTTTAAGGCGGGTACGCGTTTTGCATGGCTGCCGTACTCTGATTTCAGCAATCGTATTTCGCTGCCGATTGACTCAACATTTGCCAATGCATCCACATATGATTGTGTGAAACGCAGGTTCTTCACCGGGTAAGCGATCTCACCCTGGTCGATCAAAAAAACACCATCCCTGGTCATTCCAGTTACGATGCAATCACGGGGATGCACCAGGCGTGTGTACCAGAAACGGGTAATATATAAGCCCTTCTTGGTATTGGAGATCATATCTTCCAGGCTGGTATCCCCTGGTTCCATGAACAAGTTAAGACCAATCGGGCCAATGCTTTGCATGAAGGGGGGAAAATATGGAGGTACTGCATGGCCGGTGCTGTAAGTATCTGCCTTTATCGCGGTTGAGCGATCGTAGACTGGACTGGTCGCTACCCCCTGGGAAACGATATCTACCTTCTGTTTAGGAACGCCTTCAGAATCGAAAGGCATCGGCATACCTCTTGGGTCCAGGCCATCATCCCAGATGTTGACTTGAGGGCTCATGACCGGCTCGCCAATGCGGTCGTTCATCCACGATCTCCCGTCCAGAATGGATTGACCTCCCATGCCGTACATATTCAACATGTCAAGCAGATCATCGGTCACGTACGGGTCAAGGATCACGGGAAAATCTCCAGGTTCGATGTCCCGGGGATTGCGCCCCAGTTCTGCTTTATGAATTGCCTCGCGTCCAATAGCTTCTGGATCAATATCGGCAGCCTTCCAACTCGAAGATTGAGCCCGACCAGAGGAATTGGCTGACATAGTTACGGTTTGAAAATCAGCTTCAGTGATGCTGTAGAAAGCAAATAGATCGAGGGAATTCGCCACACTGAAACCATTAACCCCGGTGGAGAAGGCACCGGAGGCGTTGAGCCCTTTTTCCTCCGCTAGGCGGCAGATGATGGCCACGTGGTCGGCGCGCTCCTCAGGTGAATAGTTCGCTGTTGGTTGGTCGAGAACTGAAACTGGCACAAAGCTGGTTGGTTCAGCAAAACCAGGAAAGTTTGGGTCTTCTGGGCTCGCAGCTGCATTGGCCCGGGCCCGCTCCACTAATTCGTCAAGCGCATTGGCATCCAACCGGTTTGTAGAAGCCATACCCTGGCGCTTGCCAAGCTGCAGTCGCAGGTATACCGTGAAATTAAGTTCAGCAACATTTTGGTGTATGGTATTGTTTGCAAAGCGGGTCAGAGCATGTTCCTTGTGAGTTAACACCACTTCCGCGGGTTCCTTTCCGCAGCGCATTAATATCTGCTGGCTTAATTCTCGGGCTTGATCTTGCTCAAGCATATTGAACTCCTGTATATTTAGTCGATATTGGGTGATCATCTACCTGGCATGGGATGGCTGCGGCCGAGCGGATTACCCTGGAATATGGATAGGCTCAGATTAACCTGCTAAATAACACCCACCTGCACATTACGGAAGCGTGCTGGGGCAGCTCCATGACCCGTGTGGGCGATTTGTCCTGGTTGGCCCTTCCCGCAGTTCGGAGTGCCGTACATTTTCCAATGATTTGTGCTTGTCACAGCATCACAGCTGTTCCAAAACTGAGGAGTAATTCCGGTATAGGTTGGGTTCCGCAGCAGGCGCCCTAATTTACCATGCTTGATTTCGTAACCGATCTCGGTACCGAATTGGAAATTATAGCGTTTGTCATCGATCGACCAAGAGCGATTGGTTTCCATAAATATTCCCTGGTCGGTATCCGCGATCATATCTTCAAGATTCCATGTGCCTGCCTCCAAGCTGACATTCGTCATGCGGATCAGCGGTATGCGATTCCAGCCGGAGGCGCGCATACAGCCGTTTGAAACTTTACCCAGCTGGGATGCAGTTTCTCGCGACATCAGGTAGCCGACAAATAAACCATTTTTGACTATCGGCGTCGATTGGGCTGGGACTCCTTCGTCGTCCCAACCGAAGGTACCCAATCCAAACGGGCGTTGGCTTTCAGCGGTGAGGTTGACGAATTCCGAACCGTATTGGAAGGAATTTAACTTTTCCGTAGTCAAAAATGAAGTCCCGGCATATGCAGCCTCGCTGCCGAAAACTCGATCAAGTTCGATAGGATGCCCACATGACTCGTGGACCTGCAATGCTACCTGATCTCCACCCAGGATCAGTGTTGTGGTAAGGTCACGGGGACAGGGATCGGCAGTTAATAGAGCCACTGCTTCACTCGCAATCCGTTCTGCATTGCCCGGAAGATCCCAATCCAGTACTGCTTCCCACCCAGCTGTGACCTGCTGGCGACCAAATGATGAGGGATAGGAACGGGATTGAACCTCACCACCTCCCACCGCGATCGCCTGTATGCCTCCACCTGTTTCATAAATGGTTTGCTTGGTGCGCGCCCCCTCTGTATTGGCAAACCATTTATCCTCTTGGATTAAGGTCAAATTGCTGCGCCGCACACGTATCCCTTGCACGCGAGCCAGCTCCGCGTCCGTTGCAATTAATTCTGCCAGTTTGGTCTCCTGGGAAAGAGCAAAAGGATCGATCTCGATCGGTGTTTGGTATTTCCCATGGCTGGTTACAGGTGGGCCCAGGTCGATTTGACTGCCAGGGGCGCGGCTTGAAGCTCGAGCGATCTCAATCGCTAAAGCAGTAATGCGCTCAATTTCCTGTGCAGAGAGATCATGGCTCGATGCAAAGCCCCAGGCACCAGAAACAAGAGTTCGCACTCCAAAACCTGTTGACTCAGAATAATTAAGTGTTTCAACAACCCCGTTTTTTACCACCATTGTTTCTGTGCGGTTTTGGATAAGGCGGATATCGGCGTATTCTACCTGCTGTAATTGGGCATAATTGAGGGCACGGTCGATAAGATCCTTCAACATTGGCTCCTTTAATGAAAAAAGCCTGGAGTTTTTAAGCTCCAGGTTAATGCCTCATCTGAAACGCTGCTCTGACCAGACATCCGCGTCATTGTGGTAACCAGCCTGTTCCCAAAATCCCAGCTGATCTTCACTGAGAAATTGCAGACCGCGCAACCATTTCGCACCCTTCCAAAAGTAGGGTGTCTTCAAGCCCGAATTACCGATTATGTGACCAATCACGCCGCGCAATGGGTAACCGTGATCGGGTGTGATCGGTTCGCCATTGTAATGAGTAGCTAAGAGGAAGTTGTCCTGTAAAACGATTTCCAGGGGAAGATTGGCAGTAAATCCATACTCTGCATGCTGCAGAACATACTTTGCATTGGATTGCAAAGAAATCAATCCTTGCTCGATTAAGGTCTTTACAGAAACACCTTCCCATTCCGTATCGAATTTGCTCCAGCGGGTTACGCAGTGAATGTCCATCACAATATTCGTGCGAGGTAATTGGTTGAACTCATCCCATATCCACTGACTTTCTGTGAGAACTTCTCCCCAAATGCGGAAATCCCAGGTTGCCGGGTTGAAACTCGGTACTGGTCCGTAATGAAGCACTGGAAACTTCTGGGTTAGTGATTGACCAGGAGGCAGGCGACCCTCATTGCGGACCCGGTTTTCATCTTCTTTGCGCTTGAATATATTGTTTAGCATCTTTACCTCCAAGTGGCGTGATTATATCAAGCCACCCTGCGGAGCGGCAATATCTCAAATGGTCACAGATTCTCCAGGAGCAATCACATGAACCTTTGAATCGGTTTCATCTTCAACTCGTTGTGCCCAATCTTTTGGGTCCTGTGCGATAACTTCAAAGGTGTTGTAGTGTATCGGTACGATCTGTCCCGGCTCCAGCATCTTGACTGCTCGCAAAGCGTCATCTGGACCCATTGTGTAATTATCTCCGATCGGAAGTATGGCAAGGTCTATGCCTTCCTCCCCGATCAGGCGCATATCTCCAAACAAGCCAGTATCACAAGCCATGTATATCTTCTTGTTATCATTGGTGGTGAGCAGAAAGCCTGCGGGATTGCCCCCATATGATCCATCTGGGAGACCAGAACCGTGGATCGCCAAAGTCAATTTTAGATACCCGAAGGGGTGCTGGAAGCCACCACCCAGGTGCTGACCATGCGTACGAACACCTTGTTTATCCAACCAATCGCTCAGCTCGGCATTGGTAATCACTACTGCCCCAGTCCGTTCAGCGATGGCAACCGTATCGCCAAGGTGATCGCCATGTCCATGACTCAGCAAAATGAAATCGGCATTAACCTTTGCCGGAGCAACCGATGCAGTCGGATTCCCGGAAAGGAAGGGATCGACCAATATATTAAACCCATCTGTTTCTAAACTAAGTGCGGCATGTCCTAACCAGGTGACTTTAGTGCTCATGAGTGACTCCTTTCAATAATTAAAATCATATTTGGATAACAAAGAGATGAGTTTTTTTGAATTGGTCAGGGATAACAACAAGATCAAATACTATTCGAAGATAATATTTACTTGGCTTGAATCAGATTTATCCTGACCATCTATGGGGGCTTCAGGTTCATCGCGACGCAGTTTGAATGGGATTTGAATTATAAAACCCACTGCGATAATAATTTCCCCAAAAAGAACTCCCATGGCTTGCCAGGGTCCATAGAAGGGGATTTCTGGGGCGAGCTGGGTTCCAAACCCGAAAATATCCGCCATGCCAGCGATGACCGCGATCACGAATCCGGTGGTAACTAGGCGCAGTCCAATATCGGCCAAAATGGTTTTTGGGTGTTTGTTCCACAACACATTCAGACAGATGTATCCACCCAGGCATATAATCGCCAAACCGATCAAAAAAACCGCGATCTGGACAAAGCCGATCACCGTGCTGCGGTCCAGGCCGAACAAATCTGGAGTGGCACCGATCAAAAAAATCGCAAATCCGACCAGCATTAGAATCATTCCCACGCGGATGCGGAAATGTCCATTCGAGCCTTTGCTTCCTTTTTGATTCATGTGGATCCGGGTAGAGACTCCTTTAAGTGGGTCAGCCAGTTTGTTCCCATAATCGCGGCGGTATCAGTATCAGTATAGCCTCTTTTCCTCAGGAGCGGGATCAACTTCTGCAGATCCGCAATGGTATCAATCTCGCCCGGGACGGATTGCAGACCAAAACCACCATCAAAATCAGTGCCAATACCGACATGCTTAGAATCTCCGGCCAGCTGGCAGATATAGTCAATATGGTCGACCACCAGATCGAGTGAAATCACTGCGCGGCCTTGGTTGAGATTCCAATCCCAGCGGAGAAACTTATTATAGGGTGGGATACCGACAATGCCATCTCTTTCGATGAGACCCTGAAGAACCCGGTCGGATAGAAATCGATTGATTTCAGCCTCCTTGAGCAGTGCTTGGGGGTTGCTATGGGTAGCAACTATCGGTCCGGGATAGACATCCAAAGCCTGCAGAACAGCCTGTTCATCCATATGTGATAAATCCAGCGTCAAACCAAATTCAGCCATACCTTCAAGGAGGGCAAACCCTTCAGCGGTTAATGGGCCGGGTTCCTGAGTTCCACCACAATAGCGAGTGCCTGCCCAGGCAGGACCGATCAAGCGCACTCCTCGCTGCCACCATTCTTCCAGTTCGGCTGGTTGGCGCACTCCCTCTGCCCCTTCCATTAAAATCACCAGCCCGATTGGTGCTTGGGACTCTGCTGATTTTTCCCAACCAGCCAGTACAGTTTCTAGATCTTGCAAGCTTTGTACCATTTGGAATTGATCGGGGTTTTCATCGATCAACCGCTGGTATGCCTCCATCTGTGCAAAGTAGGCTCTGTGTGCTTGGGCTGTATCGGCGTAGGTTTGCTCATCCCACTCACCAAGTTTGTGGCGCGCAGGTGCCGCGAAGAGAGTAGCGAAGATAACTGCGACCTTTCCACGCTGGTATTCCGGCCAACCAAGCAACGTATCACCGTTGCGGAGTGGAGTTTGACCACCAGATTCCAGTTGGCGTGTTTCTTCAACTGAGCGAGTGTAATCTCTCCCAAATGAAAGCATATTCCAGGCGAGGTCTTGATGGGAATCAACAATAATCATGGTGTTTTTACCTTACCTCCTCGACTCTTAACAAAGCGGTGGATATTTGGCGGTCGATCTTGCCCATGGGGTAATCACCCAGAGAGGTCACATCGCTCCAGGCTAATTGGGTGTGGAAAAGTGGACAGGGTTGGCTTCCATTTAGTTCACAAAGGAAGGCATGTAAGGTAACTCGAAAGTGGGTATAGGCGTGCCGGTAAACACCAAAGGGTGAACCAATATTGATATCCACTCCCAGCTCTTCACAAATTTCTCGTTGTAAAGCTGCCACCAAGTCCTCTCCAATCTCTACCTTTCCTCCTGGAAATTCCCACAAACCTCCTAGCAACCCATCAGTTGGACGCTGTGCGATTAATACTTGCTGGTTCTTCTGGATAATCGCCGAGCTAACAATATGATGGGGAAGGGCAGGTTTGGATATTTTAACAGGGCGTTCTGCTTGTACTCCAAGAGAATATGCTAAACAGGTTGAGTTTATTGGGCATGCAACGCAATGTGGTTGTCGCGGTGTGCAGATAAGAGCTCCCAAGTCCATCAAGGCTTGATTATATTCTCCAGCTCGACCCGGGGGTAGATTATCTCCGGCGAGCTGCCACAGATGTTTTTCTCCATCTGTAGATCGAGCAGGTTCCCGCACGTCAAATATTCTTGCCAGAACCCGGCGGATATTGCCATCCAAAACTGGTTCATCCATTCCAAACGCGATGGAAGCAATGGCACCTGCTGTATAACGACCGATGCCTGGAAGAAGGCACAGTTGATTTACTTCTCGGGGGATTTGACCTCCATGTTCAGATATCACGATTTGAGCTGCAAGATGAAGGTTCCGGGCGCGTGAATAATACCCCAATCCCTCCCACGCGACCAATACCTCATGTTGGGATGCATGTGCCAGTGAGTTCAGCGTGGGAAATCTTTTCATCCAGCGCTCGAAGAAGGGAATAACGGTTTCGACTCGCGTTTGCTGCAGCATTACTTCGGAGACCCAAACCGGGTAGGGATCAAGATTATCGCGCCAGGGTAAGCTTCTAGCAAGAGTCTGATACCAGTCGAGTAGTATATCTCCGAACTGTGTAACCATTTTGTTATTCAGGGTATATAGTGGAGGAATAGAATGAGTGGATTCCCCGCTAGCTGATTGGCTGGTAACCGGTGATTGATTTCAACGACCTACATTTGAAATCCCTTACGCGCAGGAACGATTTTATAGGAAAAATCTGTCACAAAATTCATCAGGCGCTCGGTGAGGGTAAGCCATTCGGTAGAATCTAGGAGATTTGATAAATCTTGCTGGTTAGCGATCTGTGCTCCAGCACTAATTTGGGGGTGGTTTCCATACATTGTGAACCAGGCATCGGTGGGCTCTAAACCCAAACGCTGTATGCCAGGCACCCACTCACGAACCACGAATTCGAAGTATTCCTGTTCTCGACCTGGTAGGATATCCCAAGACATGATTAACTTAACAGCCACATTCGTTCTCCTGGTTTCTCTTAATGCTTGTGTTCTAACACAACGACGTGAGCTTCTGAGGGAACAGATGAGCTGGTGACTTTCAATGAAGGGATTGGGTCAATTTCTCCGACACCCATTTCCTTTAAAAATCTACTCAGGGGAGATAAATCAACCTTGCTTTCAGGCAGCTGGTAGTGCATCGGGATGACAATCCCAGGTTCCAGCAAGCTGACGATCTCGGCTGCTTTAGCGGCGTTTAAACCTCCACCCCCACCAACGGGTATCAAAACCACATTGACACCACCCAGATTTTCTACTTCTGTTTGGCTGGGGACTTCTTGTATGTCACCTAAATGGGCTACGGTAATTCCATCGTAATCATATACGTACAAGGTGTTGCGCAGTTCTTTGGATGATAGTTTCGTTTTTCTGTTGGTTTGCACTCCGGTAATGAATACCCCGCCAATCTCAAACTCACCAGGACCGCTGATGACCCGGTTGCGCCCTTTAATGGCTGAGATGAAATTGTGTCCTGGAGCATCATGGCTCACGGTTACAATTTCACCCCGCAATTTGAGTGGTTCGAAACCAGCAATGTTATGATCGTATGGGTCGGTGACTACTGTCGCCATTCCCCGTTCGGTGAGCCGAAAACAAGAAAGACCATACCAATTGATTTCCATTCAACCTCCTGAAAACTTGCCCCATGATTATACATCATTGCGGCATGAAGGCGAAAAAACGTATAATAAACCCATGTCAACAGGCACCAGGCTCAATCTAAAGGAACATGTCCAGGGTGGAGGGTGGGTGCAACGGGAAGGAATCTCTGGTTGGCAATTAGAGATTCCTTCAGGGTCTGCAGGCAGCTATCGCTTGGCACAGCTGGATGATTATGGCGGACTTGTGCGCAGTGCTTTCCCCTGGACCGAACCAATAAGGTTGAGTTTGGCGGCCAGAACATCCGCACGAACTATTCCCGGGACCTGGGGATTTGGACTGTGGAACGACCCATTTGGCATGGCGCTCGTCCAGGGTAGTAAAAAGCGCTTTCCAACGTTGCCAAATGCCGCCTGGTTTTTCTTTGCATCAGCCTCCAACTACCTATCTTTGCGCGACGATCTCCCCGCAAATGGGCAGATTGCAGCAACATTCCATTCACCAAGCAATCTGCCGTTCAATTTGGTACTTGTTGGGCTTCCATTACTCCCGCTGGTATTCATTCCGCCTTTTGCTCGCAGATTACGTCGTTGGTTTAGGCAATACATACAGCAGGATACAGCCGCATTTGATCTCGATCCAACCGAATGGCATACGTACGAGATTGAATGGCAGATTGAGAGGGTGGTTTTCCTGCTGGATGGGCAGAAACTGCAGGAGACAAAAATTAATCCGAGAGGACCTCTGGGTCTGGTGATTTGGGTAGATAACCAATTTGCTCGCTGGCTGCCTGATGGCCGTATTGGTTATGGAACTCTAGCAAATCGAGAAACCGCGGGTTTGCAGGTTGATGACCTGAAATTGACCCTTGCTTGACAATCCTAAGTGGCGCGGTTAAAATTACGCTGCGGTGCAAGAGCACGCCGGATGTTAAGGCCGAGATAGCTCAGTTGGTAGAGCACGCGACTGAAAATCGCGGTGTCGCCAGTTCGATTCTGGCTCTCGGCACCTCTCGGCCTGACGCTGAGGCCGTTTATGCGGGTGTAGTTCAGCTGGTAGAACGTCTCCTTGCCAAGGAGAAGGTCGTGGGTTCGAGTCCCATCGCCCGCTCTGAAATAAAGAGAGAGATAAAGAATGATTGCTGATTGGTATAATTCAATCAGCAATCTTAGTCTAAGCGTCAGGTTCTTTTGGCGACGTGGCCAAGTGGAAAGGCAAGGGTCTGCAAAACCCTGATCACGGGTTCAAATCCCGTCGTCGCCTCTGAAATACCTCCGATAAGGAGGTATTTTTCTTAACCAAATCTAAAATTGAGCTCAATCCCGGTGGTTGCTGTTTGCAATCTCTCCCCCCTTCTTCATAGCGTTTTTTGAATATTTTCTCTTGGATATTGCTGGCGCTATTTGTGAATCCCTGGAAGGAAAACCTGGTGGATTTGAGAGTTCACCACTACTAATGTGACTTGAGAAGTATGGGGTGCACCTTCCACGGAAGAGGGATCAGTTATATTGATCGTGATTTCGCCTGTGTATGTAGTGGCATTATTTGGATTGAAATTGACTGGAGTAACCTTGATCGATGTGGGTGTGGTTCCATTCCCTGGGGTTGCTGAGAAGAATGAACCCTGGCTGGCTATCTGCCAGGAAAGTGAATCCTGACTGCCGACATTGGTTAGAGAGATATTCAGGTATGATGGGAAGAGCTTTTGATCAGGGATGCTGTAATGGAAGATCAAGTTATCTGGCAGATTTCCCAGGGCTGCAGAAGCAAGCGTATCAACCTGAGTACCAAAATCCTGTACCCAGTAGTAGCGGTAATCTCCGCTGCCTTGGAAGAATCCGACCCCTATAGCCCGGGAGGCAGGATTAAGGATGTTGTTTTT
>DATKXE010000644.1:0-5648 GCA_035529195.1 Anaerolineales bacterium | reverse complement strand
TGAGTTTATGTTATGGAGAATGGCTTTTCGCCGCTTCCTTATCTTCATGCGACTCAGTTTCAATGATCCGCATAGGATGGGTATACAAGTTGAACCGATCCCTACGCGCATAACCAATTAAAGTGATACCCCATCTATCAGCAAGTTCAACCGACATTGAGGTCGGCGAAGTTCTAGAAATCACAATCGCCGCGCCAATACGGGCAGCTTTTTGCAGCATATCTGAGCTGATCCTTCCGGTAGAAAGCAAAATCTTATTGCGGAATTCTGCCTCTCCTAACAAATACAACCCTGCGATTTTATCTAGCGAGTTATGGCGTCCAACGTCTTCAGCAGAGAGAATGATCCGATCTCCATCAGTTAATATTGAGGTGTGAACGCCACCGGTTTTCTTGTATAAATCCTGGGATTCGAACAACCTTTCCACCAATTCGCGCACCTGGTAAGCCTCAAGCGTAGCCCCATCTTCAACTTCAAGATTTAAGTGATCCAGGTCCAGTGCAGTGTAACCTCCGGTGCATCCCGATGTCCTTTTCCATTCCTTTGGCTTTTCTGCTTCGTGCTGCAGCCATACATCAATAATCTCCCGATTGTCACAAATATGGACTTCGGCGACCTGATCTTGCGAATCGATTACCCCTTCATTGTAGAGAAAACCAATTGCGAGAGCCTTTAGTTGATTAGGAGTGCACATAAATGTTATCCACAACTGCCCATTAACATACAGAGCTACCGGCTCTTCAACGATCAAATCGCTTTCACTAAACGTAGCTTTGCCGGAACGAAATTGTTGGAATTTCACAGTATTTACATCAGTTTTCATCACTAACTCCCAAAACAAATAACAACAAAAAAAGCAATATTGAATCCAATATAAGTTTTAGTATGCCCAAGTTTAACATAAACTGGATGATAACCCACCGTTAATTCAATGGATCTGCTACTAGCTTCATATGAGTCGCAAATGGTCGTAGTCATTTGTGACCTTTATCACAACCTATCGTGCTCTTTGTTACTAGTAGCTTTGCTCATTTCTTAGATACTATACAGGTATCAAATCAGCATACAGAAATCCCTGGAGGTTTGCTCGAAATTCTAATACGATAATTTGAGTAGATTCTTTGTAACAAGCCACCGCTTATCTCAATGGGAAATCATCCAATTTCCTAATATTACCTTTGTCGGATCGGGCTATGTTATTTGTCACTAGTAATCCAGGCAACAATCCCCATACTATAAGAATGGGTAGTTCCACCTGCGTAGCAATTACTACTTAGGAGGTGTGTATTTCCTTTTCAGCAACCAGTAAATTTCCAGATTATCGAACGACAACAAAATAATAATAATCTGTCAATCTTGGCGAAGCGGAATTGATCCAGGATCAATTTTCTTGTAAATCCAAAAGGAGGCTTTTATGACAGCAACTGTCGCCCCAACGCCGGCTCAATCCTTTAACGATTCATTCTACACGAGTCTATTGGAAGTAGATAATGGTGAGCGCCTCCGGGCGTGTTTGCAGTGCGGAACGTGCAGCGGTGTGTGTCCCTTCGGTTACTTAATGGGGTTTCCACCGGGCAGAATGATCGCCTATCTACGCGCGGAAAGGTTTGAGAAGGTCATCGAGAGCGATTCTGTCTGGATGTGTGTCTCTTGCTATGCGTGCACTACAGTTTGCCCGAAAGAAATTCCTTTAACCCCAGGATTAATGACCCGTGCCAAGGAAGAACTATTACTTGCGGGGAATGTTCCAACCGAATTACAAGATGCTTTTATGAATTCCCAGCGTTACGGTAATCCTTTAGGAGAATCCCCGCGCAAACGCGCAGAATGGACCAAAAGTCTTGACTTCGATGTACCTATTTTCAGGGAAGCCAAGCGCGCGGTTGATGTCCTCTGGTTTGTCAGCGATTACCCCTCATATCACTCGCGCGTTCAACAAACAACTCGTGCAATGGCAAAAATACTGCGAGCTTTAGGGGTAGATTTCGCCATCCTCGGACCAGAAGAAAACAGCGATGGAGATTCACAGCGCTTGGCAGGAGAACGTGGTCTTTTTGAAATGTTAGCAGAAAAGAATGGCCAGGCACTCAGCAGATATGATTTCAACCAGATAGTAACTTCTGATCCTCACGCCTTCAACGCGATTAAGAATGAATACCCGAAATTAGGAATTGAGTACCCAGTCCAGCACTTCACCGAATTTGTCGCTGATCGGATTGAGGAATTAAAACCTCATCTGAAAAACATTGGTGAACAAAGGGTTACCTTCCACGATCCCTGCTACCTTGGGCGCGCCAATAACGTCTATGATGCTCCCCGCACAATCTTGGCAGCAATCCCTGGGATTGAATTAGTCGAAATGTCCCACAATCGGAGCAACAGCTTGTGTTGCGGAGGTGGTGGCGGTGGAATGTGGTTGGATGGCTTTCAATGGGAAAAAGCGCACGTCAGATTATCAGAGTGGCGCATTCAAGAAGCAGTAAAAGTCAACTCTGATGTTTTGGCAGTCGCCTGTCCTTACGAACCGCCTCGTTTTGAAGATGCCGCCAAAATGGTTGAGGGGGCCGGTCGTTTAGCAGTCAAAGACATCGCCGAGTTACTTGCAGATTCTATCGAAATGGAATCCTAGGGAGGATTACGATGAACATCGTCGTTCTGGTAAAGCTGGTGCCTGACTTAGTGGAAGAACTGGAAATAGATGATAGCGGCACCGCTCTAGATATGGCTTGGTTGCGTATGATCATCAACGAATTGGATGATCACGCAATCGAACAATCAATTTTACTCAAGGAACAAACCGGTGCTCACGTGACCGTTGTGGCACCGGATATCGAAGGTGTGGATGATATCCTCTTCACCGCAAGCGCCAAAGGCGCAGATCGCCTGATTAAAGTCCTCGCAGATTACGAATCTGGTGTCAACAATCATGCGCTAGCACGCGCCATCGCTCCGCTGATGAAAGATCTAACTCCCGATCTAGTTTTGGCGGGAGTTCAAGCCCACGAAGATTTAGATGGCTCAATCGGTCCACTGCTAGCAGGTTACCTGGACGTTCCTTACGTTGGATACGTTGCAAAAGTCGGATTGAGTGATGGCAAAGCAACCATTTCGAAAGAATACCCGGGCGGTTTGAGCGCAGAAATGGAGGTCTCATTACCGGCCATCCTTGGCATCCAGGTTGCAGAACAACCCCCCCGTTATGTTGCCGTTAGCAAAGTTCGCCAGGCTATGAAAACTGCAGAAATTGAGGAGATTGAGGCAGGGGAATTGGACCTCCAAGGTGGACCAACAATTAGTCGAATGTATCAACCTGAGGTTGGTGAAGGCGCAATAATGTTAGAGGGAAGCCTGGATGATATAGCCGATGAACTCATTGGCATCCTCAAAGAGCTGGGCGTTCGCTGATAGGAGAGTTGCAATGTCAAATGATATTTATGTCGTCATCGAACACATTCGTGGGAAAGTAGCGGAGATCTCCTATTTGATGCTGGCAGCCGGGCGCCAGCTGGCAGATAGCACAAGTGGAAAGTTAGTTGCTGTCCTGCTTGGTTCTAATGTTGAGAGTCTAGCTAGCAATCTGGCTGCAGATAAGGCGATTTATTTAGAAGATAGCAACCTGGCAGATTTCACACCAGATGCATATGTTCAATGCCTGACTGGTTTAATCGAGGTTGAACAACCCCGAGCTGTTCTCCTGGGACATACATCCATCGGCATGGAGGTTGCTAGCTTGCTATCCGTTAAAGTGAATGCACCCCTGATCAGTTCATGTATCGGTTTTTCCGGTGATGCAAACTCGCTGATATTTACCAGCCAGCTTTACGGAGGAAAAATTCTTGCAGAAGGCAGCATCCCAGAGCCAACAGCATTATTGACACTTGTGCCTGGTGGGTATAAACCGGAAGAAGGCCAAAGTACCACGGCACCACCCATGACCAAGGGAGCAGTACCCGATCTCAGAGATCTTCGAGTCACGGTAACCAAGTACATCGAACCTGAAGCTGGTGATGTTGATATCTCAACTGAAAATTTACTCATCGCGGTCGGTCGTGGAATACAGCTTGAAGATAATATCGAACTCGCGGAGGAGCTCGCTGAGGTGCTTTCGGGTGTAGTCTGCGCATCTCGTCCTGTGGTTGACCAGGGTTGGATGCCAACCTCTCGCCTGGTTGGAAAATCCGGCTACCAGGTTAAACCCAAGGTTTACATTGCCCTAGGCATCAGTGGAGCTCCTGAACATACAGAGGCAATAACGGGTAGCGAGACGATCATTGCCATCAACACAGACCCAGCTGCATCTATCTTCAATATAGCCAAGTATGGTGTTGTCGAGGATCTGTTAGACCTGGTTCCAGTTCTAATAGAGAAGCTCGAAGAAAATTAATCAATGTACAACAAGGTGTGAGAGAAAATGCCTATTAGAGAAACATTCTGGAACATCCCTCATTGGGCTGAGATAACTCAATACCTCCTGGGATTCCTCACCATCCTGATTTTTGGTTACGGAGTCATTCGCCGTGTACGCCGCTGGCTAAAGGGAAAACCTGAACGAAGGATCGACCACATCGGCACTCGCCTGTGGTCAGTTATCGTCCAGGCTGTGGGACAGGTGCGAACTCTACAGGATATCTATCCCGGGATCATGCACTTCACAATTTTTTGGGGCATGATCGCGCTCTTCATCGGCACCATTCTCGCCACAGTCGACTGGGACGTGACCCACCTGTTCTTCAATGTTCAATTCCTTACGGGATGGATTTATGTCATTTACGAACTCATCCTGGATATATTTGGAATATTTTTGCTAATCGGTGTCGGCATGGCTATTTACCGTCGCTATATTGTCCGCCCAGATAGATTGGCACATATGCCTGGAAATGGCTTCAAATGGGATGATCTCTATGTGCTTGTCATGCTGGTGCTCATTGGCATTACTGGCTACCTGGTTGAAGGACTGCGGATAGCTGTAGCCCAGCCTGATTGGGCACCCTGGTCACCAGTCGGGAGTGCGATCGCATCTGGCTTCATCTCTCTTGGCGATCCATCCAACCTCGCACTTCATTATGGATTGTGGATCTCCCACATTCTGATTGCGTTTGTTGCCCTCGCAAGTATTCCCTTTTCCAAGTTCTGGCATTTGATCGCTGCTCCAATGAACATTTTCTTCCGTTCTCTCGAACCTGCTGGGAAAATGAGCTCGCCAACTTCTGAAGATGAACCTGGAGCTAAAGACTGGACCGACTTTTCCTGGAAACAACTGCTCGATTTTGATTCTTGCACCCGCTGTGGTCGCTGCCAGGATGTTTGCCCTGCATACACCAGCGGATTCAGCCTTTCTCCACGAGACATCATGATCAAGCTGGACAGCCACATGTGGCATCCATCTAATGGACGCCGCATGCAGGGTGATGCGATTGCAGCAGAAGAGTTGTGGGCTTGCACAAGCTGCGGGGCTTGCGTCAACATCTGCCCTGTCTTTAATGACCAGCTTTCGTCGATCATTGATATGAGACGCTATCTTGTCCTGGAAGGTGATGTCGATCCGCAACTTCAGGATGCGCTCGCCAATCTAGGTCGTTATGGCAATTCATTTGGCAAATCAGACCGTATGCGTGCAAAGTGGACAAAATCGTTCCAGACCAAGATTA
>DATKXE010000643.1:0-5553 GCA_035529195.1 Anaerolineales bacterium | reverse complement strand
TAGAGGTCCCAATTGCGCCGATCATCACGGATTATGTCACTTCACCTTCTATGAATAACACAACCCTGCAATTGCTGGGAATCGACCCATTCTCGGAAGCACCTTTCCGGAATTACCTGGGTGGTGAAGATGGTGTTGTTGTAGCTGGGCTGACTACATTCTTGACACAACCAAACAGCGCTCTGCTTTCTGAAGAGCTGGCAAGAAACTACGATTTGGATTTGGGAGATAAATTCGAGATTGGATATGCCGGGCGCGTCAATCAAGTTTCGGTTGCCGGTTTGCTTAATCCCGCAGATAACCTGACACGCCAGGCAATCGATGGTCTGCTGCTGGTGGATATCGCGACTGCACAAGAAATCACCGGGAGATTTGGAAAGGTTGACCGGATTGATCTGATCGTACCTGGTATTGCTGAAGCCAGCCTCGAGTGGATCCAAAATCAGCCCCCAAGCGGGATCCTCGTGCTGCCAAACGAAGTGCGCAGCGGTGCAATAGAGCAGATCACGGCTGCCTTTCGCTTGAATTTGACAGCACTGAGCCTGCTGGCGCTGGTGGTGGCATTATTTCTAATTTACAACACGATGACATTCTCAGTGGTCCAACGCCGTCCCCTTTTTGGAACTTTACGCAGTTTGGGTGTAACTCGCAAGGAGGTATTCGTGATGGTTGTTAGCGAGGCTTTTGTGATTGGATTCACAGGGGCGATATTCGGAATCCTGATCGGCATCCTGATGGGGCGCGGTGCAGTTGGATTAGTATCACAAACTATTAATGACCTGTTTTTCGTGACAACTGTGCAGGATATCCCCATCCCGATAACCAGCCTGATCAAGGGATTTGTATTAGGAGTCGTGGCGACAGTAATCACGGCAGCATTCCCCGCCTGGGAGGCTGCCAGCGTGACTCCACGGACGGCGCTTTCGCGGGCAAATCTTGAATCGAAAGCCCAAAGAGTTGTGCACTGGTTAGGGATTGCTGGTGTGGTGATCATCCTAACCGGTTTCGTCGTCCTGGCGGTGTCCAATACCAGCCTATTATTTAGTTTTGCGGGGACTTTTGCGGTAATCTTTGGATTCGCGATACTGACACCCACTTTTACGGTCTGGCTGATGTCGGCGGCAAACAAGCTCACCAGCCGGATTTGGGGACTGCTGGGCCGTATGGCACCCCGCGAAGTGGTCAACTCGATCAGCCGGACATCAATTGCGGTGGCAGCCCTGATGGTCGCGATTGCCGTGACTATCGGTGTCAGCTTGATGGTTGGCAGTTTCCGTTTTACAGTTGATACCTGGATGAACCAGATCTTGCATGGGGATATCTACGTCTCCGTTCCAGGAGCAACTGTCAGCCAACCGCTGCAGGCGATGGATCCCCGGGTGATCGATATCTTGGAGCAATGGGAAGGTGTTGAAAGGGTGGACTTGCTGCAAAACGCGGTTGTCGAATCTCCAGCAGGCCCTATTCAAATTTCAGCGAATAATAACCCGAACGATGGGTTGGAACAAATTTACCGTGACAGCGACTATCTCCAAGATGAAATCTGGGAGGCTATCGAGCAAGGCGCGGTGCTGGTATCTGAACCACTGGTTAACCGGCTTGATCTACCACTGCATGGCGGCGAACTGCCTTTGTACACAAAGGAAGGATTAAGAAACTTTCCCATAGCCGGGATATATTACGATTATGCTTCCAGCCAGGGCAACGCAATTTTGTCCTTGGAGAAATACCGCCAATTTTGGGATGATGATCAGGTTGCTGCTGCGGCGATAATTTTGGAGCCAGGCGTGGATGTTAATGCCACCGTGGAGGCTTTGAAGATTCGGTTGGCAACGGTTCAAAACCTGTTGGTGCGCCCCAACCAAGTTTTACGGGAGGATGCCTTGGAAGTATTTGACCGCACATTTGCTATCACCGGTTCCCTGCAATTGATGACCACTATCGTGGCCTTCGTAGGTGTGCTGAGCGCGATGATGTCCCTGCAATTGGATAAACAACGGCAACTAGGAATTTTGAAAGCAATTGGATTAACCAACCGCCAGATTTGGCGTTTGATCACCCTTGAGACCGGTTTAATGGGCGCCGTTGCTGGATTGCTATCCATGCCAACTGGCTACGTGTTAGCGCTTATCCTGGTATTCATCATCAACCGGCGTTCCTTTGGATGGACGCTGCAGATGCAGCTGACACCTGAACCATTTATCCAGGCTTTCATCATTGCAGTGCTAGCTGCTGTATTAGCAGGTATTTACCCCGCATTGCGTATCACGAAACGCAATACATCAGAAGCGATACGTTTTGATTAACAAAGGTGGTAATTGAGGAATGAAATATTTATATTGGATTGGCTTAGCAGGCTTGGCAGGTGTGGTCCTGATATTGGTGATAAGTGGTTTGAACAGTTTCCAGCCAGGGCTGCCCACATCCAACCTGGTTGCAGAGATCAAAGCCCCGGTTGGTTTTCAACGTGCCGATGGTCCACTCGAATGGGAGTTCCCCAAAGATTTTGGTCCTCATCCTGATTATCAAACGGAGTGGTGGTATTACACCGGCAACCTGGAGAGTGATAAGGGTGATCGTTTTGGCTACCAGCTGACGATTTTTCGAAGAGCTGTGCGTCCTGCAGGGGAGCGAATCGATCGTGAATCTGCCTGGGCTACTGAACAGATCTATATGGGTCACTTTGCAGTCAGCGATATTAATGCTGGGCGGCATTATGCTTTCGAACGTTTTTCCCGTGGGGCAGCAGGATTGGCTGGCGCCCAGTCAGAGCCTTACCGAGTTTGGCTAGAGAACTGGCAGGTTTCCCAATTGGCAGTGGGGGAATATCAATTAACAACCGAGCAGGATGGGATCAAACTGGATTTAACTATCGAAGATCTTAAGGGACCAATTTTACATGGGGAACAGGGCTACAGTCAAAAAGGACCTGACAAAGGAAATGCTTCCCATTACTACAGCCAAACCCGGCTGGAAACTTCCGGCAGTGTACAAACTGAGGCTGGCAGCTACCAAGTGAGCGGATTGAGCTGGAAGGATCACGAGTTCAGCACCAGTGCACTATCCAGCGACCAAGTGGGTTGGGATTGGTTCTCTATCCAGCTGGATGATGGCAGCGAGCTGATGGTATTTCAAATCCGCCGCGAGGACGGCAGTATCGATGCTTACTCCAGCGGCACGATGATCAGCCCAAGTGGGGAGGTGATCAGCCTTACACGGGATGATTTCGAGATCAAGGTAGAAGATTCCTGGCGCAGCTCTGAATCCGGCGCACAATATCCCTCCCAGTGGAACATAGCGGTTCCTCGTGTAGATTTGCAGCTGCAAATCCGGCCCCTCCTGCCGAACCAGGAGATGAACCTCTCGTATGCGTATTGGGAAGGTGCAGTAGAAGTGACGGGAACGACAAGCGGGAGCTTCATCTCAGGGGCAGGATTTGTTGAGATGACAGGTTATGCTAATTCAATTGGAGGTGAATTTTAACCAATTGGCCCAACAAAATGCGTTTGAATATTATCACTAGTAGATAACAAGATAATATTGATGCGGCCCTTGTTGGAATTTAGAATAATTCCCCTTATCCCAAAGATTTTCTAATAGGCAATGGATATCGGTGATAACTCGTTGGTTCAGCAATAATTTTAAGCAGTCTCGAGCTATTTTGAGGAGAATGAGCATGAAAGAATCACTAATTGAAGTACAAGAATATCTTGAGAGGGTACGGATTCCAATTCGCTTAGCATGCAAAACAAACGGGGGTTGGCCAGCGCTGATTTCATTGTGGTACCTATACCAGGATGGTCTCCTGTACTGCGCTACCCAAGAGAGTGCCAAAATTATCAGCTATATTGAATATGATAACCGCTGTGCCTTTGAGGTCGCTGCGGACGAGCCTCCCTACTGCGGAATCCGTGGCCAAGCAAGAGCCAGGATTGATGACGATCTCGGGGCGGAGATTCTCGAGAAGCTGCTGGTTCGTTATCATGGGAATACCCAAAGCGAGCTGGCGAAAAACCTGATCGCTAAGAGCGACACGGAAGTAGCTATTGTGCTAGAGCCGCTCCGCATCTACACTTGGGATTTTCGCGAGCGGATGAAGAACATCGAATCAATCCCATTATCTCGAAAGGTTTGTCCGTAAAGGAGAAGCGGGCGATTTTCTAATCCAGCGATGGCACTGCGCCACCCGATATTACATTTGGCAGGCACAAGTTGTGATAAATATCACTATTGGGCAAGCAAAACAATTGTTATTATTTGCACAATTCAATCTATGCAGTTATATGCATACAAACAAAGGCTAATCCTATGATATCCCCCGCTCTAACTCAAGAAATCACTGCCCTGCATGCCGGAATCTGTTCAGCGCTGGCAGACCCACGGCGAATTCTATTGCTCTACGCCCTCAATGATAAGCCACGCAACGTGAGTGAGCTGGCTGATGAGCTGGGGATCAGCCAACCGACTGCCTCTCGCCATCTCAATTTGCTGCGCGAACGGGGGTTGGTCACTGCCAAGCGAGACGGGCAATCCGTGGTTAATACTCTGGCTGATAAACGCATTATCGATGCGCTCGATCTCCTGCGAGATGTTTTGGCCAGTAATCTCCAGAGCCAGGCAGCTTTGGTGGAATCAGTAACTGAGAACAAATAATTATTCAAGATAGATAGGAGAAGATTAATGAAGAGTTTGTTGATTTTGGGTGCTGGAATAGCGGGAACAATGGTTGCCAATAAAATGCGCCGCCTGCTGGACAATGACGAATGGCGAATCACCATCGTTGACCAGCATGAGAACCATTATTACCAACCGGGATTTCTGTTTATCCCATTTGGGATGTACAGCAAGAATGACGTCGTCAAGCCCAAGCGGGATTTCATCCCCCAGGGCGTTGATTTAATCCTGTCACCGATCGAGGCGATCGAACCAGAACACAACCGGGTGAAGCTGGCAAAAGATGGTCGCACCTTGAATTACGATTTCCTGGTGATCGCAACTGGGGCGCATACCAATCCAGATGAAACACCCGGGATTACCGACAATGGGTGGCGCAAAGATGTTTTCGATTTCTACACTATTGAGGGCGCGCTAGCACTGGCCAAGCACCTGCGATCCTGGCAGGGTGGTCGCATGGTGCTGAATGTGGTTGAGAACCCGATCAAGTGCCCAGTAGCCCCTCTTGAGTTCTTAATGCTGGCGGATTGGTTTTTCACCGAGCAAGGCATTCGTGACAAGGTGGAGATCAGCTATGCTACTCCGCTTCCAGGCGCATTCACTAAACCGATCGCAGCCAAGCATCTAGGTGATATCCTCGAAGAAAAAGGTGTCAAAGTGGTGCAGGAATTCTTTATCGAGCGTGTCGACCCAGATGCCAAGAAGATCGTTTCTTACGATGAGCAGGAGCTTGAATACGATTTGCTGGTGATGGTACCGCTAAATATGGGTGCCGAGGTAATTGGCACTTCTGGACTTGGCGATGATTTAAATTTCATCCCCGTTGATAAGCACACATTCCTTTCGCCCAAGTATGAAAACATGTTTGTCCTGGGTGAT